>CAJZGD010000190.1 GCA_915275065.1 uncultured Corynebacterium sp.
GGGGGCGGTGGTGTTGAAAGCATTCGCCCAGTCTTCCAGGGGCGGGCCTTCGACGGAGAATAGTTCCACGGTTCGGTAGAGCGCTTCGGAAAGGAAGGTGGCCTGGACGAGGGCTTCGGCAACATCGACGCGGCGGACGGAACCATATTCGGTGCTGTCGCCCTGGCGAAGTTCAGCGTGTTGCTCCTCGGCGGTACCTGCATCGAACCAGCCGGGCCGGATAATGGTGTAGGGCAACCCGCTGCTGCGGAGCAGTCTTTCACCGCGGCGTTTCCAAGTGAGCAATTCGATGGCGTCATTATGGGTGACGCCAATGGAGCTCATGAGGACGATGGGGATGGTCTTTTTGCCCAGCGCCTCTAAGAGCGCGGGGATGGCTCCATAGTCGACGCTTTCGTATTCGCCGGAATTATGGGGTGCGCCATGGGTGAGAATGACAGCATTGACATGATCGAGTGCGTCGGCAATGGTTGCGGGGTTCATGAGATCACCACCGGCAATGTCGATGGTGTTCGTGCCGGTGTCGGTGGTGGCGAACATTCTTTTGGCTTTGCGGGGATCTCTGCTCAATAGGCGTGCAGAAATGTCGTGGTTTAGCAGCGCTTGAACCACGAGGCGACCGACGGAACCTGTTCCTCCTAGAACAAGAACACGGTCAGGTTTCATCATAAAAGACACGACGAATTTCTTTCTCTATTGCTATGTGCATCGAAGATATCACGTACGCATGATCGAATGTTCAACGAACTAAAATAGCATGCTGTGAGCTTTGGTTTTTAATTCTAGCGTGACTGAAGATCGGAACGAAAAGTGAGAGAATTTTAATCTTATATGACCTTTTTATGGGCATGAATAATGTTATTATTCCTCGCGATAAGGGGTAAAAAACGGGGGTGTTAATTCGGGAAAAATAACCCCAATTAAGGTTGCTTTACCCTTAGAGTATGGGGCACCGAATTGGGGTATTTGGGTATCGTCCTATAAGGACGGGTGCCCTAGGATAGGTGCCCTAAGGTGGGGTCCCTGAAGCGGGTGCCCCATAAATGGGGAGGTTGACCAAAAAGGGGATTGGATATTGCTACCCACAAATGGGGGCCTAAAAATGTGGACCCACATTTAGGTGCCCTGAAATAGGGGGTAGGTGAGGGGGTATGGTGTGTTGGGGTGGATGGTTATTTGTCGAGTAAACGACTGCGAATTTAAAGAATATCGTATTAAAACAGCAAAGATTAATTGTGGCAAAACATGGGAGGGGAGCTACACATGTAGCTCCCCTCAAACAGATTGGTGAAACTAGAAAACCTGAGTTGGGTTTCTGGCCGCAGTCCTAGTTACGGTGCTCCCGGTACCACGTAATAAGCGAGTCGGTTGAGCTATCGCCAGAATCAACCTTCACCGCACCAGACACAGCTGGGGCCAGGTCATTTGCCTGCTGCTTGCCTAACTCCACACCCCACTGGTCGAAGGAGTTGATATCCCAAATCACCCCCTGCACAAACGTGATGTGCTCATAGAGCGCAATCAACATACCCAACACTGCTGGCGTCAATTCCTCCGCCATGATCGTGGTGGACGGGCGATTACCGGGCATCACCTTGTGCGGAACAACCGCTGGGGCCACCCCCTCCGCGGCGATTTCCTCCTCGGTCTTACCAAAGGCCAAAACCTTCGTCTGGGCGAAGAAGTTACTCATCAACAAATCATGCATACTGCCCGTACCATCGGCCGTCGGCAGATCCTGCTTCGGCCGGGCAAACCCAATGAAATCAGCAGGCACCAGCTTCGTGCCCTGATGCATCAACTGGAAGAACGCATGCTGGCCATTAGTACCCGGCTCACCCCAATAGATTTCCCCGGTATTTGCGGCCACAACCGTGCCATCGCGCCGCACCGACTTGCCATTTGACTCCATGGTCAACTGCTGCAAATAGGCGGGGAACCGGCCCAAATCCTCCGAATATGGCAGCACCGCGTGTGTCTGAGCGCCAAAGAAATCGTTGTACAACACCCCGAGCAACCCCATGAGCACCGGCACGTTTTCCGCCAGCGGCGTGGACCGGAAATGCACATCCATCGCATGCATGCCCTCCAAGAACCGCATGAAATCCTGCGGCCCAATCACCGCCATGAGCGACAGGCCAATGGCGGAATCCACCGAATAGCGGCCACCAACCCACTCCCAGAAACCAAACATGTTCTTGGTGTCGATACCAAAGGCAGCCACCTTCTCCGCATTGGTGGATACGGCCACGAAATGCTTGGCCACAGCCTCTTCCGCCCCCAACTTCTCCACCAGCCACCGCTTAGCGGCATGCGCATTGGTCAGCGTTTCCTGCGTGGTAAAAGTCTTCGACGCAACCACGAAAAGCGTGGACTCAGGATCACACTCATCCAACACCGAAATGATGTCGGCCGGGTCCACATTGGACACAAACTTGGCAGTGATACCAGCCGTGGCATAGGTGCGCAGTGCCCGGGTTGCCATGGCCGGCCCCAAATCCGAACCACCAATACCAATATTCACCACGGTCTTAATCGTGTGCCCGGTATAGCCCAACCACGCCCCCGACCGCAGCGACGTGGCAAAATCCCGCATGCGGCTCAACACCTCATGCACATCGGCTGCCACATCCTGGCCATCAACCACTAAATCCTCAGTCACTGGCAGCCGCAGGGCGGTATGCAGCACCGAACGATTCTCCGTGTTATTGATCTTATCGCCTCGGAACATTGCCTCGATGCGTTCCGGTAACCCAGCAGCCTGAGCCAACTCAATGAGGGCATCACGGGTGGAATCATCCACAAGATTTTTCGAAAGATCCACATGAAGATCGGCAGCGTCAAAGCTCAGCTTCTCTCCTCGCTGCGGGTCAGCGTCGAAAAGCTCCCGTAAAGTTTTCTGCGCCAAGCTTTGCTGCGCCTGCTCCACCTTAGCCCAGGCGTCGGTCGTCGTAATATCGGTGGTCATAGAGATGCGCTCCATTTCAAACTGCGGAAAATAGTGACGTAATGCGTGTCGCATACCCATACAACTTGGGCACACAATACATCTCCAACCGTAGTCGCATCAGGTAATATTTGCCCGAAACTTAAGCCAAGATCACGTTATAGAAATCCAAGAGTCGCTGCCGGCCAATTGATTCACCCACCGAATCATGCGTCATGCTCCACGCCGCAAATCGCACCCCATCCCACCACGGCTGCCGCACCAATAGCCCCCGCGCAACCCGCGGCAACACCGTGATCCGCGCCGGCCGTCCCAGAGCCCGAAACGCACACTCCGCCACCTCGCGCCACGTCAAAACCTCCGGGCCGCCAATCTGCCACTCGCCCGAAACCCCTGCCACATGCTTATCCACACATGCCCGCGCCACATCCAGCCCATGAATCGGATTTATCCGCACCGCATCATCCAATAACACCACCCGACCCCGGCGCGCCATATTGAGGACTTGGGCCATGTCCGAAAAATAGCCTGTGGGGCTTATCACCTGGGCAGTCACCTGGCTTGCCTGGAGCTCCCGTACGAACGCGGTTTTCGCCCGAGTGATCCGCGCCGGGCAATGCTCGGCACCCAACGCATGGACATAGCAGAAATTATTCACCCCGTGGCGGCGTGCGGAGTTTAAGATTGCCAGGTTAGCGCGGTAGTCAATGTCCCACGGGTCGGCTTTTTGCCTGGTGACGCCGAGCGCGGAAATGATACCGGTGACCCCGTGGGCGAGGTCGGCGGTGACGTGTGGGTTGGTGACGTCGCCGATACGCCAGTCCGTTACCAGGCCAGTGAGACCTGGGGAGCCGTAGGGGCCTGGGGCTTCCGCCCGGCCGAGGTCGCGGACCAGAGCCCGGACCTGGTAGCCGCGGCGATGCAGTTCGGCAACAATGAATCTTCCCAGGTAGCCGGTGGCGCCGGCGACGAGAATGGTGGACATGCGTCATTCCTTATCGTGAGGTGTGGTGGGGTTTCCCAGCATGCGGGGCAGGAGCGTATTCGCCAGGTCCGTCATGGGGGCGTCTGGGTGGTGGAGCGCCCACGCGTCGAGCCTGGTGGCGACCGCGTAGGCGAGGTCAACGTGGAGGCGTGGGGGAATGGTGGGGTCGAGCAGCCCGAGCCGTAGACCCCGGTCGACCATGCGCGCCGTCCACTTGTCGATGGCGTGTTCGAATTCGGTGAGGTTGGGGGAGCGGGGTTTGTCGGCCAGGTGAAACATGATACCCACCGCGGTGAGATCGGGGCGGGTGGCAGCGTTGGTCATTCCGGTGATGACTTTGGTGAGTGCCGGCCAGAATGTGTCCCGCGTGAGCTTGTCGACGTCCGGAACGGTGACATAGCCTGCGAGTTCTCGGAGCCCGTCGGCGAATGCGGCATCGAAGAGCTGGTCTTTGGTGTGAAAGAAATAGTAGAAGGAGCTGCGGGGAAAGTCGGATTCCCGCAGTATGTCGGTGAGTCGGGCGTTGGTGAAGCCATGGGTGGCGAAGACGACGCGGGCGGTGGCGAGGAGTCGGGTTCGGCGTTTCGGGTCGATGGGTTGGGGTGGCCGGGCCATATCTCCAGGTTACTAGTTTTTGGACATGCGTGTCCAGGAATTGGGGGTGGGGATACACTAGTAACGTAAGCAATACCGTTCCACCCGCTATCAAGGATCCTCATGGACATCACTGCGCTGCTCGCCACCACTCCCACCGACCTATTCATTGATGGTGAATTCGTTCCCAGCGACACCAATGACACCTTCCCCGTCATCAACCCCTCCGACGGCACGGAACTCGCCCGGGTGGCGTCGGCGAGTGAAGCCGATGCGCGCAGGGCCTTGGATGCTGCGGTCCGGGCCGGCGCCGATTGGGCGAACACCCCCAGCCGGGAGCGCAGCACCATTCTGCACCGCGCTTTCGAACTCATTCTCGACCACGGGGAGGAGCTGGCTTGGCTGCAATCCCTGGAACTCGGCCGGGCCCTGCCCGATAGCCGCGCCGAAGTAAGCTACGGTGCTGAGTTCTTCCGCTGGTTCGCCGAAGAAGCCGTGCGCATCCGGGGCGACTACCGCCACAACCCCACCGGCACCGGCCGGATCGTGGTGACCCACCAA
>CAJZGD010000191.1 GCA_915275065.1 uncultured Corynebacterium sp.
CGCTCCAAAGTGGCGGTTCGAGCCACCGTGAAAGGGCTGAACGCCAAAGGCGCGTGTATCGGGCCGCGGGGCCAGCGGGTTACCAACATCATGAAAGAACTCAACGGAGAAAAGATCGACATTATCGACTATTCTGACAACCCGGCGGAATACGTGGGTAACGCTTTAGCGCCGTCGAAAGTGGTTGATGTGGAAATTATTGACGCAACTGCCCAAACTGCGCGGGTTACGGTACCCCACTACCAGTTGTCGCTCGCTATCGGTAAAGAAGGGCAAAATGCTCGACTTGCAGCCCGGTTGACTGGCTGGAAGATTGACATCCGCTCAGATGCTGCATGACACCCTAAAGATCTTATAGGGGAAGTAATCGGCTTGGTTGAATTAACTTTTAAGTGTTCATCGACTAAGCTTGGCAAAGGCTCTAAAGTGATTAGGGTTGTGGTGCAATCATCGGTGTGAGGAGTTGGATGACGATTAAGGCGTTACGTGCGTCGTCGACAGGCGACAACGGGAAACGTGTCATCCGCATACGCACCTGTATTGCGAGTCGCCAACAACAACCAGATACCCAACTACTAAGGTTGGTGGCGCAATGTGGAACACCACCAGTTATCGTGCCCGACCCGCAGCGCGATATGCCTGGTCGAGGCTGTTGGATTACCCCAACATTAGACGCTTTAGAGTTGGCCGAAAAACGCAACGCCATAGGCCGAGCGTTACGGGTGTCTGCGCCAGTAGACACTGGTCCGGTACGAAAGTATCTCGCAAAGATTAGCGACGAACCTTAACGTATGGCCGGACCAAGAAATTTAGGAAAGAAGACCGAACACTGATGAGCACACGATGAAGCATCAGCGATGAACGTCCACAAACTACGGGCGGAAAGCCACAGATAAGTCCCGGCCCCAATCCGGGCATGTGCCTTTTCGCTGAAAAGAACAAGGAGAAAAGTGCCCGGAAAGCTACGTGTACACGAGCTAGCCAAGCAGCTTGGCGTAACCAGCAAAGAACTGCTTGCCACCCTGAAAGAAAAGGGTGAATTTGTGAAAACTGCATCTTCTACCATCGAACCTCCCGTGGTGAAGAAGATGAAAGAGCATTATGCCAGCCTCGGCATAACCACTCAGCATGAGACGCAGGCATCAAAGTCTGCGCAATCAACCCCAGCGGCGAAACCTGGTGCGCCGAAGCCAGGCGCCGCGACCGTGAAACCCGGATCTGCTGCGAAACCTGGTGCGCCGAAACCAGGTGCCACCGTGAAACCCGGTGCTGTGAAGCCCGGCGCGCCGAAACCGGGTGCGGGTGCCGCAAAGCCTGGACCTGCCGCAAAGCCCGGCGCGCCGAAGCCAGGTGCCACCGCGAAACCCGGCATGCCGAAACCGGGCGCTGCGAAACCTGGTGCGCCGAAGCCAGGTGCCACCGCGAAACCCGGTGCTGTAAAGCCCGGCGCGCCGAAACCGGGCGCCGGGACTGCCGCGAAACCAGGTGCACCAAAACCAGGCGGTACTGCCGCGCCAGCCAAGGCCGCGACCCCGACCTTTACGGAACCAACAAAATCCAATACCCCGAAACCGGCCCCCAAACCTGGCATGCCGACACCGGGAACCATGCCGCGACCACAAGCCAAGCCTGGCCCGAAACCAGGTGCGCGTGCTCCGCGGGTTGCTAATAATCCATTCTCCACTGGTGGGGATCGGCAAGCCCCCCGTCCTGGTGGGCGTAATGCTGGCGGGAACCGTCGACCTGGTCAGGGCGGCGGCACTAATGATCGCACTAATCAGCGCTCCAATAATCGGGGCGGCCGTGGCGCTGGCCAATCGGAGCAGCGCACACCTCGTCCTGGTGGGCAAAGCACCGGTCAGGGGCGTCGCCCTTCGCCGGCCATGATGCCCAGCCAGCCCAGCCCTGGGCAGATGCCGTCTCGTTCGGCTTCCGGTGGTTCCGGTGGGCCTCGTGGCCGGTCCGATAATCAGGGCTCCAACTTTGGTGGGCGTCCCGGTGGCGGCACCGGTGGTCGCGGTGGCCGGCGCGGTGGTACCGCAGGTGCGTTTGGTCGCCCCGGTGGTGCCCCGCGGAAAGGCCGGAAGTCCAAGCGGCAGAAGCGGAACGAGTACGAGGCAATGCAGGCCCCCAACGTTATTGGTGGCGTGCGGTTGCCTGACGGTAAAGGCGAAACGGTCCGCTTGGCGCGGGGCGCTTCCCTGTCAGATTTTGCGGAGAAAATCAACGCCGAGGCTGCCGCATTAGTGCAGGCCCTGTTTAACCTGGGCGAAATGGTGACCGCAACGGCTTCCGTGTCGGAAGAAACCCTCATGCTGCTTGGTGAGGAAATGAACTATGTGGTTGAGGTTGTTTCCCCCGAGGACGAGGACCGGGAACTGCTGGAATCCTTCGACCTGCAATTCGGTGAGGATACCGGTACGGAAGAAGACCTGGTGTCTCGTCCGCCGGTAGTGACGGTGATGGGTCACGTTGACCACGGTAAAACTCGCCTCTTGGATACCATTCGGAAAACCAATGTGGGCTCCGGTGAAGCCGGTGGCATCACCCAGGGCATTGGCGCATATCAGGTGAAAGTGAATATTGACGACACGGAACGTCAAATTACTTTCTTGGATACCCCAGGTCACGAAGCGTTCACCGCCATGCGTGCCCGTGGTGCAAAGTCCACCGATATTGCGGTGCTGGTGGTTGCCGCCGACGATGGCGTGATGCCGCAAACCGTGGAAGCTATCAACCACTCTAAGGCCGCTGATGTGCCGATTGTGGTTGCCGTGAACAAGATCGACAAGCCCGGCGCATCCCCGGAGAAGATCCGCGGCCAATTGACCGAGTATGGTTTGGTGCCGGAAGAATATGGTGGTGACACCATGTTTGTTGATATTTCCGCGAAGCAGAACATCAACGTGGACGGGTTGTTGGAGGCAGTCTTGCTGACCGCTGACGCTTCCCTGGACCTGCGGGCTAACCCCGACATGGATGCCCAGGGTGTGGCCATTGAAGCCCACCTGGATCGTGGCCGTGGCCCGGTGGCAACCGTCATTGTGCAACGTGGCACATTGCGGGTTGGTGACTCCATTGTTGCCGGTGACACCTATGGCCGGGTGCGGCGCATGGTGGATGAATACAGCAATGATGTGAAGGAAGCAGGTCCGTCACGCCCAGTTCAGGTGCAAGGCCTGAATGGGGTGCCCGGTGCTGGCGATAACCTGCTGGTGGTCGAGGATGACCGGGTTGCCCGGCAAATCGCTAACCAGCGGAATGCTCGTAAGCGTAATGCGTTGGCGGCGCGGACCCGGAAGCACGTGTCCCTGGAGGACCTGGATGCGGTGCTCAAGGAACAATCCACCCTGAACCTGATTCTCAAGGGCGACAATGCTGGTTCCGTGGAAGCCTTGGAAGAAGCCTTGTTGAAGATCGAGGTGGATGATGAAGTGCAGCTGAATATCATCGACCGTGGCGTGGGCGCTGTGACCCAAACAAACGTCACATTGGCTGCTGCTTCCGACGCTGTCATTATTGCCTTTAACGTGCGAGCTGAGGGCAAAGCGACCGAGGAAGCCAACTCGGCGGGCGTGGATGTGCGCTACTACACCGTTATCTATCGCGCTATCGAAGAGGTAGAGGCTGCCCTGCGTGGCATGTTGAAGCCGGTTTATGAGGAGCGTGAGGTTGGTAAGGCAGAGATCCGGGCCATCTTTAAGGCTTCTGCGGTGGGCTTGATTGCCGGCTGCAAGGTTGAGGAAGGCAAGGCGCGCCGCGGTGCATCCGTGCGATTGGTTCGAGACGGCAATGTGGTTGCGGCCGATGCCACGATCACCTCATTGCGCCGAGAAAAGGATGATGTGACCGAGGTTTCTGCAGGTTACGAATGCGGTATGGTGTTGTCTTACCCGGATATTCAGGTGGGCGATATCATCGAGGTGTTCGAACAGGTTGAGGTGCCTCGCACCTAAAACACGATGAGTGTAATACTGTCCAGCCGCGGGCCATAGGATATTTGGGTTATCCCAGGTTCCGGCTCGCGGCTGGAAAATGACTATCATGGCTCTACTTTTGGCATACGCTAGGGAAGGTAGAGCCTTATACTATTGGCGGGTGAAAACTCGTCGACAAGCAAAGACTTGAAGTGAACAAGGAGAATAATCGTGACTGATCCAGCACGTGCGCACCGATTAGCAAAGCGAATTCTGCATATTGTTGCGTCCGCTATCGAGCGGGAAATCAAAGACCCCGGTTTGGCATATATCACTATCACGGATGCTCGGGTTACTGGTGATCTCCATGACGCAACAGTGTTTTACACGGTGCGGGGTAAAAATATTGCGGATGAACCTGATACTGAGGCGGCTGCTCAAGCATTGACTCGGGCGAAGGGGCAGATACGCAAAATTGTTGGTGACCAATTAAGCGTTCGGTTTACCCCAACACTTACTTTCGAATTGGATACAATGCCAGAATCATCTGCGCGGATGGAGGAATTATTGGCGCGTGCCCGGAAGCGAGATGCCGAGTTGGCAAAACTGCGGGAAACCGCTACTCCGGCTGGGGATGCGAACCCGTATAAAACCGACCCAGAAGAGTAATACAGTTTCATACGTCTAACACCAATGAGGGGAGCTCGTTATGCAAGATCAATCCGTGGTGGTCACATCGGTTCCAGGTGAACCACAGTGGGATGCTGCTACTGCTTGGGTGCGTGAGAACCACCGGTTTGCGGTAATCGGGCATATTACCCCCGATGCGGATGATGTGGGTTCCATGTGCGCAATGATTGCTGGCCTGCATCAACTAGGGAAAGAAGCAGTGGGTCTTATTGGCCAGAGTTTACCTCTCGACGATTCTTTGCTCACCATTCCTGGGGCCGAGAATATTCTTGTGACGGATGAACTACCACCATGTGATGCCATCATTGTGGTGGATTGTGGTTCTTCCGCCCGCATGGGCGCGTTGGAGGAGGCTGTGATGCGGCGGG
>CAJZGD010000192.1 GCA_915275065.1 uncultured Corynebacterium sp.
TCCGGGCGATTAATATGATACGGAAGATAATGTTCTACCAACCACCAGCCGAACCATGTTTCCCCAGCAGCTGAATAAGCTTCAATGATATCGATCAGTTTTACAAGATCACCATTAGCAAGCAACGGCATCAGATCAAACTGACCCCCTTTACCATTTTTCAGGGATCCCATCACCTGGTAGCACAAACGGTAAACAGAACCGTCGAAAAGCCCAATGCTAGTCTCATAGTTAGTGAAGTCTAACCTAAGGAGATAACCCATGGGAAGTCCCAGGAACCTAGTACTTATCGGCGTATTCTGCTGCGTTTATTTTGTAGTCATGTTCTCCGGTGGAATGCTCGGAATCTTCTCACCCATCATGATTATGGTCGGCGGAATCATCAGCACCCTCATCAACGGCATTGTAATCATGCTCTACCTTGCGAAAGTGCCACAATTCGGGTCACTTACCATCCTCGGCCTCATCACCGGGCTGGGCATGATGTTCACCGGACACGTCTGGTACGTTGTCCCCACCGCCATCATCACCGGGCTCATCGGCGACACCATCGCCCGCAGCGGCAACTACCAGGGAAAACTCACCAACCCCCTGGCGTACGCCGTCTTCCAACTCTGGTCCATGGCACTCGTCGCACCCATATTCACTAACTCCGACGACTATTTCGCCGACATTGAAGCCCAAATGAAAAGCGCCGAATACGCCGACACCATGCGGCACATCTTCACCCCAACAATGATCCTCATTTGGGGTGTCGCAACCTTCATCGTCTGCCTCATCGCCGGCTTCATCGGAATGCGCACCCTCAAAAAACACTTCACCCGCGCCGGGATAGTGTAATGACCAGCAACAACACCACCAACACCACCAACGCCGCTCACGCCGCTAACGGGAGCGCACTGGGCGACCGCACGAACATCCGCACCAATATTGATGCCCGCCTTAAGCTGCTCTACCTCATTGTCTGCAATGTGCTGGTCATGGGCCTCAACACCCGATCAACTCTCTGGCCCATCATCATCTGCCTGGGGATACTCATTGCCTGCGACATGTCCCGGAGATTCTTCCTGGGATACCTGGCCATTATTCTTATCAGCTTCGGGGCAACTCTACTCCCCGGGGTGCCGGGCATGAATAACTGGCTCGGGGTGGCCTTCGGCATTGTCGGCTATTGGGTGCTGCGCTTCACCGTCAGCCTGTCTGTGGCCATATGGATGTTCAGCACCACCCGCATCAGCGAATTCACCACCGCATTCCACCAAATGCGGCTCCCTAATATGATTGTGATTCCCCTCAGCGTCATGTTCCGATTCTTCCCCGTTGTCATTGATGAAATGCGGGGAATCGTCGAAGCGATGAAACTGCGGGGCTACCAAAAACCCTGGCTGCACCCCATACGCACCGCCGAATACATTGTGGTGCCCCTGCTCTCTGCGGTGGCCCGGATCGCCGACGAGCTCGCGGCCGCAGCCCTCATTCGCGGGTTGGGTGCGCCGGGCCGGCCAACGCAGCTGTCTACCCGCAGGTTTGGGGCGTGGGATGCGGTGATGGTGCTGGCCATTCTTGGTTTTATTGGCCTGACGATTGCGCAACGAGCATGACGGGAATTGGAGGTAATGATGGCGAACACCAGCGCAGATACGAATGCGGCAACTAATAGGGAAGCAAGCATGGTTGACATAGATAATGTCAGTGTGACCTATGCCGCGGCACCGGAATGGCCGGTGCTAGAGAACGTGAATTTCGCCCCGCAACCAGGGATTACCTTATTATGTGGCGCCAGTGGTAGCGGGAAGTCCTCGGTATTGCGGTTGATCAATGGGCTGATTCCGCATTTTCATGCGGTTACCCAAACCGGCACGGTGCGGTTAGGGTCCAAATTGGTTGCGGACATGCAGCTCTACGAGATCGGGAAGTCGTGCGCAACCGTGTTTCAGAACCCGCGCACCCAGTTTTTCACCACTGAGGTGGATTCCGAACTGGCATTTGCCGGCCAGAATTTCCAGGTTCCGGCGGATGAGCTGCGCAGACGATCGGCCACAGCATTGCGGGATGTGGGGATCACGGATTTGGCTGGGCGGTCGCTGCGCACCTTATCGGGTGGGCAGGTGCAGAAGGTGGCATGTGCCCAAGCCGTGGCGCAAACCACCCCGATCATATTATTTGATGAGCCCACTTCTAACCTGGATCCGGCGGCAATAACCGAGTTTGCGGCGCTCTTGGGCCGGCTGAAGGCGCAGGGTAAGACCATTATTATTGCGGAACACCGCCTGTATTTTCTCCGTGGGCTGGTCGACCAGGTGCTGCTGATTGTAGACGGCCGGGTTGCCCACACGTACCCGGGGGAGGAGTTCTTCAGCCTCGGCGCCAAGGCCCAGGAGTTAGGGTTGCGCACGCTCGAAAAACCGCAGTTGAATCAGGTCCCCGAGCCGTCTCCGGCGGAGCGGGGAGTGCATGTGCGTGGAGTGCAGGTGTCGTTTGGTGGCAGGCGCGTGCTCGACATTGCCGACATGTGTTTCCCAGAAGGCAAGGTCACCGGCATTATTGGCCCCAATGGTGCCGGTAAAACTACCTTGGCCCGGGTGCTGTGCGGTTTGCAGCGTGTGCAGGCCGGCACGGTTGAGTTTTCGTCGAAGCCGGGCCGGGCGTTCCTGGTCATGCAGGATGTGCACCGCCAGCTGTTTACCGAAAGCGTTGCGCAGGAGGCGGGCCCAGAATTTTTGGCGCGGCTCGGCCTGGACCAGTTGGCGGACCGGCACCCATTGTCGCTGTCTGGCGGCCAGAAACAACGACTGGTGTGCGCCACCGCCCTCAGCATGGACGTACCAGTTTTGCTTTTCGACGAGCCAACCTCCGGCGTTGACTACCATCACCTCAAACTGGTGGCCGAATTACTCCGCGGCCTGGCAGCCGATGGGAAAACCGTGATCGTCATCAGCCACGACATCGAATTCCTCAATCACTGCGTGGACCACATCGTGCAGCTAGCGCCACTTGGTTAGCGTTTTTGATAAAGCTTCTTGCGTTGGAACTTCGGGTCGGAGGTCACCAAGATACCCAGGTTGCGGAAGATGGTTTCATCCACCGAGCCCAAAATGGTGGTGGTGTGCACGTCGCAACCCCGGAGCTGTTTCAGCTGCTCCAGGGCCAGGCGGGAATCCTCATTACTAGCGGCGGACACTGACAGAGCGATCAGCACCTCGTCGGTGTGCAGCCGGGGATTACGGCTGCCCAGGTGCACCGTTTTGAGGGTTTGGATCGGTTCGATGGACTCCACCGACAACAAATGTACTTCGCTATCAATGCCAGCAAGATATTTCAGAGCATTCAATAGCATGGCGGCGGAGCACCCCAGAAGTTCCGAGGTGGCACCGGTGATGATGGTGCCGTCGTGAAGTTGGATGGCGGAGCCGGGCTCCCCGGTTGCGGCCTCCACGGCACGGGCGGGGGCCACTACCGCCCGCTTGTCGACGGTGATGCCGGCCTTCGCCATGATGACTGCTGCCCGATCGGATTGGGTGGAGTCGGAATTGTCCCGGGCTTCGTCGACAAGCGCCTTGAAATAGCGGCGAATGATCTCCTGGTTACTCGCGTCCCAACAAACTTTATCGTCCACAATGCAATAGCCGGCCATGTTCACTCCCATGTCGGTAGGGGATTGGTACGGGGTAGTGCCGGTCAGTCGCTCCAGCATGCTTTTGAGCAGGGGAAATGCCTCAACATCCCGGTTATAGTTCACGGTCTGCTCGCCGTGGGCGGAGAGGTGAAAATGGTCGATGACATTGGCATCGTTCAGATCCACGGTGGCGGCCTCGTAGGCAAGATTCACCGGATGTTCCAGCGGCAGGTTCCAAACGGGGAACGTCTCAAACTTGGCGTAGCCGGCGTTCACACCCCGGCGGTGCTCGTGATACACCTGGCTGAGGCAGGTGGCGAGCTTCCCCGAACCCGGCCCCGGCGCGGTCACAACCACCAGGTCACGGGTGGTTTCGGCATATTCGTTGCGGCCGAATCCTTCGGGGGAGACGATCAAATCTAAATTGGTTGGATAGCCGGGAATCACACGGTGGCGGGCGACTTTGAGCCCCAGGCGTTGCAGCCGTTCCACAAAGGCGACGGCCAGGCGATTGTCGTCCTCCATTTGGGTGATGACCACGTGTTCGACGAGGAAGCCTCGATCACGGAAGACATCGACGAGTCGGAGCACGTCATCCTCATAGCTAATGCCAAGGTCGGCGCGCATTTTATGGCGTTCCAGGTCCTTGGCATTGATGCAGATGAGGATTTCCAGCTCGTCGCGTATTTGTTCCAGCATGGCGATCTTATTGTCAGGGGTGAAACCGGGAAGCACCCGGCTGGCGTGGAGATCGTCGAAAAGCTTGCCCCCCATTTCTAGATAAAGTTTGCCACCAATTTCGGCGCGGCGCTCCTTGATGTGTTGGGATTGCAGCTCGATGTATTTTTCCCGATCGAAACCTAACATGGAATTCTATTAAACCATAGAATTACCGGGTTTAGCATCTTTGACAGGTTCGGGCGGGTAGGGTGACTCGCCGGTCTCTAACCAATATAAATTCACCCCGGTGGCGAAAGCTATTGCTATAAGCGCACTTCGGCGGGGCACCGTTTTGCCAATTTCCCAATTGCTCACCGATTTGCGCGACACGCCCGCGAGTTCGGCTAGCTGTCCTTGTTCCAGGCCGGCATGCCGCCGGGCTCTTTGGATTCGATCCTGGAGCTCCCATTGCGGCACTGCCCCCACATCATTTCCTACGTTCATTGAAGCACCCATATGGGAAATTTTAATCAAGAAGATAGTCCTATATCAATCAAGATTCTTCAAAAATGCCTTGCGAGGAAAAGTGCACATATGGCATATATTCTTATATGGAAGCTTATTCAGTTGCTGGGGAAATAGGGTTCAGCTGGTGGTTGGTAGAACAT
>CAJZGD010000193.1 GCA_915275065.1 uncultured Corynebacterium sp.
CCCCCCTGCAATATTAGGTCGGCCTGGGTGCGGACCACCCGACTATTTTGTCGAGGTGCTTTTGAATGATTTAGTAGAGTCTGGTGCGTGGCTTGACCTGGAACTCAAAAGGCCGTTTTTAGCGTTGTGGGTCAATGATGAGGATTTCGATAATCCTGATTTAGATGATCCTATCATTGCTCTTGGGCAATCGGATCTGCGCAAATTCGCAGCCATGGAACCGGTAGTTGATTTGGAATCGCTACGAGGAATGAAGGTATACGTTATTGAACCATATTTCCGATAATGAACACGGCCCAGGGTTGTGTGATAGTTAACGAAAATACTCCCTGCTAGTTGAGACTACGGATACTAAGTCATTAACTAACAGGGAATATTATGTTATTGACCAACTCATTGAACAACCCCTACAAAGCAGTAGCTACAGCAAAAATCCCCGGCCCCTAGGTGCGTAAACCAAGGGCCGAGGAAGCCTATTACCTGCTACTACTCCCCCACTGTTATGAGGATGAGTCATCCGTCGGCTGATTCGTCTCACCACGACGACTACTACCAGTAAGAGCAGGCGCCCGCAGATCACCATTCTCCGGGGGCACCACACCAAGATCACTGCTGCCGCCAGAGCCCGGGCCACCAACCCCACCAGGGCCAGGACCAAACCCACCCTGCGCGTTCTCGCCCGCCACCACCTCAGTCGTGGTCGAACCACTAGCCACCTTATAGGTTTGCCCCTCCATGATCTGCGGCGTAGACACAAACAATGAAGTTGCGGCCTGCTCCGCCGTCAACAACACCACCTCAACATTATTACTGTCGGTAACCTTCACCTGGTCCTGGGCCTTCACCGTCACATTCTGCTGAATCCACCCCTGCCCAGCCGTGGGAGTTTGCGGCATACCACCACTGCCGATACCAACCACCGTGCCCCCAGTGATAGTAAACGTGCCGTCCGCATCGAAACTACCATTATCCACAGTGGTCGGACCGACCACCGTGGTAGTGCCACCGGTGATGGTCAGATTACCATTAGAATCCAAACCATCAGCATCCGCATAAACCTTCACAGTGCCACCATTAATAGTGATCGAAGGGGTGGCGTTCTGGTCCGCCAGGCCGTCGTCAAGCGAAGCATTCACCCCATCATCAGTGGAATGCGTAGTCACCGTACCGTTATTGATAGTCACATTGAGCGCCTCCAGGGCCTCATTCGACTTGCTCACGTTAATAGTGCCCCCATCAATCGTGAGGTTCTTCACCGCCTTCAGGCCGTCGTCGCCTGCGGAAATCTCCAGGGTGCCGCCGGTAACGGTCAGGTTTTCGTCCGAATGGATGGCGTCCTTGTCTTTCGACGTGACGGTGAGCTTGCCGGGCCCATCAATCGTGAGGTTACTCTTCGAATCCACCCCATGACCGTCGGTGCTGCTAATACTGGAGTCCCCGGCCACATACAGCACCACATCCCCTGCTTGCTTGATGCTCACCGTGGAGTTTATGGTGGCCCCGTCGAGCCGCAGCACTACGGAAGCGTCCTTGGGGGCGTTCACAGTAATCGGCGTGGTGATATTCCCGCTCACCTTGTACACGCCCGCCTCGGTGATGGTGCCGTCGCTGGGCAGCTGTTTCGCTTCTTGCTCGCTGTAGGCCACATTGCTTATCGACGCCGTGGGAAACGTCGCAGCATCAACAGTCTTACTACAGGCGGTGAGCGCCAGGGCGGTAGACAGGCCGGCAACAATCATGGTGAGAGATTTACGGTTCGACATGGGATTCTCCTTCAATTTCGCAGTTGGTCCGTTACAACATTGGTTCTCATTCTGCGCAATGAAACTGGAGAATCACTTTCGCACCCATGCCAGATTCCCGCCAGCCTATTAGAGTTTTAGTGGCGAAAACCTGGCATATCCCTGACAGGAAGCCGTCGAAAAGCTCACAGCCGGTAGCGGCCGGCCACCCACGCCACGGTCGCAACAATGGTCACCGCCGTGATGCCATACAACGACCCGAGGAGCCCATTGAGCCCATTCACGCGAATAATCACCCCGAGAATCAGCTCGACGGCCAGCAGCATGGCCAGGGGCAGGACCATCTTGGTGCGCCACGCCAACACCCCCATGCCAGCCAAGATAATCACGGCCAACCCCACGCGGGCGAGTTGCAGCGCGGGCGTCTTATCCATGTCGTTGACCAGCCACAACGGCCACCCCATGCACCGGGTGTACGAGCCCGCGGCCGCGGTGAGAACCCCCAGGCCGTGCAGGACAAACAGCCCGCCCAGCACCCCGTACGCCAACTGGGCTATCCGACGATCCTGCTCCCGCTCCACCCGGCGCGCCGCAACCAGGGTGATCACGATGGTCACCAGGGACATGAGTGCGCACCACAGGTCGGCCATGCCCTGGATGGGTGTCAACCCCGTCTTGATGGTGAACATGCCGAAAATGCCCGCGCCCAGGGCGCCAGCCACCGCGAACCATGGCAGGACGCGCACCACCCGGAGTGGATGTTTCCGCGCCATAACCGCGGCGACGAGGAGCGCCGGCAGGGTTGACATGGCGAATACTCGGTGCGTGAATTCAATGATTGGATTGAGTTCGCCCCGGGGTAGGATTTGCCCAAAGTAGCAGCCTGGCCAGTTTGGGCATGCCGCACTCGAATAGGTGGCGCACACCACTGCCCCCAGGGCGACCGTGCCAAATGTGATGAATGCGGCGATCTTCAAGCACCACAGGGTTGAGGCGCTAGTCTTCATGGTCGAATGCCGCCAGAATCTTTTCCGCCGCCAGGGTTGGGGTGATCTGTGCCTGCCGCAACTGGGATTCCACCAGCTTGCGGGTCGCAACCACGTTCGGATTGGTGTTCAGTCGTTGTAATAGGGTTTCATGCACCATGGACCACATCCATTGCACTTGTTGTTCCCTGCGCGTGTGTTCGAAGGCGCCGGATTCTAGCATGGCCTTGTGGTGGTCTTGCACGTGCTTCCAGAATGTGTCGATGCCTTCATGTTCGACGGCAGACATGGTCATTGTGGGTGGGTGCCATGAGGCGTTTTCGGGTCGGACCATGCGCATGGCTGCCGATAGTTCCCGGGCGGCTCGTTTTGCGTTCTTCAGGTTTGGGCCGTCGGCCTTGTTGATTGCCACCAGGTCCGCCATCTCTAGGATGCCTTTTTTGATGCCTTGCAGCTGGTCGCCGGCACCTGCTAACGCCAGGAATGTGAAGCAGTCCACCATTTGCGAGACCGCTACCTCGGATTGACCCACGCCCACGGTTTCCACCAGGATCACGTCGAACCCGGCTGCTTCGAATACCACCATGGATTCCCGGGTGGCTTTGGCTACGCCGCCTAGGGTGCCGGCGGACGGCGATGGGCGGATAAACGCATTGTCTTCCCGGGCTAGTTTGGCCATGCGGGTTTTGTCCCCCAGGATTGAGCCGCGGGTTTTTGTTGACGACGGGTCGATGGCTAGCACGGCAAGCTTGTGGCCATCGCCGATGAGTGTCATGCCTAGGGCCTCGATGAACGTGGATTTGCCTACGCCGGGCACCCCGGTGATGCCTACCCGTAGTGCGTTGCCGGTGAAGGGCAAGAGTTTGACCAGGAGTTCTTGCGCTAGCACTCGGTGGGCGGGGGCGGTGGATTCCAGTAGGGTGATGGCCCGGGAAATGTGGGTGCGTTCGCCTGCGCGTACCCCGGTGAACAGTTCATCGACATCAATGCGGCGGCGGGCGCGGGTGACGATTTCTGGGGCCACGGCGGTCTGTTCGCCCAGGTCGGTGCCGGCGGTGGTCATGAGGGAGCCGAGGTGGTGTTCGAGGTATTCGTCGTCAATGGTCATGGTGGTTGGTGCTTTCCTTTGAAGATTTTTGGCTCTGAATGTCAATGCCGGCCACATGATGGAACAGGTGGCCGGCATGTCATGAAACTAACCCGTGGTCAGGAGCCCGTGGTTATGAGGCGCTCGCGGTGTCGTCCGGGACGTTGAGGTCCAGGCCCAACTGCTTTGACAGCTTTGTCAGCATGTCAATGGCGGAATCGGCGATGACTGTTCCGGGCGGGTAGATGGCCACGGCACCGTCATCGTAGAGTTCCTGGAAGTCTCCTGGTGGGATGACGCCACCCACGACGATCATGATGTCTTCCCGGCCGAGTTTGGCCAGTTCTTCCTTCAGGGCCGGCACCAGGGTGAGGTGGCCGGCGGCCAGCGAGGACACGCCCACGACGTGGACGTCGGAGTCCACTGCGGCCCGGGCGGCCTCGGCGGGGGTTTGGAACAGGGGTCCCACATCGACGTCCATGCCCAGGTCGGCGTAGGCGGAGGCTACCACCTTTTGTCCTCGGTCGTGGCCGTCTTGGCCCATCTTGGCGATGTAGATACGCGGCCGGCGGCCTTCTTCGGCTTCGAATGCGTCGGCCATGGCGATGGCTTTTTCGACGTTACCCACGGCACCTTCCTTCCCTACTTCATCCTTGTATACGCCGGACAGGGTGCGGATCTCCGCCTCATGGCGCCCGAACACTTTTTCGAGGGCATAGGAGATTTCGCCGACGGTGGCCTTGGCGCGGGCGGCATCCACGGACAGCTTGAGCAGGTTTTCGTCCAGGTTGCCGGGCTCTTTGTCTTCCTTGGCGGCGGCTGCGGTGAGCGCCTCCAGGGCGGCCTGCACGGCTGCTTCGTCACGCTCGGCGCGAAGTTGCTTCAGCTTGGCCAGCTGTTCGGCGCGCACCTTGGTGTTGTCCACCTTGAGCACTTCGATCTGCTCGTCCTCGGGCACCACATATTTGTTCACGCCGATGAGGGCTTGCCGGCCGGAGTCGATACGGGCCTGGGTGCGGGCGGCGGATTCCTCGATGCGCAGCTTCGGGATGCCCTCGATGGTGGCCTGGGCCATGCCGCCGGCGGCCTCCACTTCTTCGATGTGGGCGCGGGCCCGCTCC
>CAJZGD010000194.1 GCA_915275065.1 uncultured Corynebacterium sp.
CCCACCATCGTGGTCGAATGGCGGGGGCGGCGTCAAGAAATCATTCTACCCTGTGACTAGTTATTTTCCCAGCGGTAGTATTGGGCGCTCATGGCCGGGATGTGCAGGGTGATGGAATGATCGTAACCATCCCACCCGGTATCCCAGGCGGCCACTTCTTGTTCCAGCTCGTTATCCGCACCCTCATAGGTGGCAAGATCCGTGTTCATGATGCACTTCCAGAAACCGGATTCGGGGACCCCCAGCTTGTAGGACTGCTGGGAGGTGCCACCCAGGTTGAATACGCACAACAGTTTTTCCCCGTCGGAACCATAGCGGACGAAGGACAAAATATTATTCTCCGCATCATCCGACTTGGTCCAGGCGAAACCGTCCGGCGTGTTGTCCTGGGTGAACAGGGCCGGATTCTCTTGGTAGAGGGCGTTTAAGTCCTTCACCAGTTGGGAAATGCCCACATGGAATTCGCCCTCCCAGCCGGTCAGGTTCTCCCACTCGACCGGGCGGCTTTCGTTCCACTCCATGACCTGGCCGAATTCCTGGCCTTGGAAGAGGAGTTTCTTGCCCGGGTGCGCATACATGAATGCGTAGAGGGTACGCAGCCCCGCAGCCTTATTCCAGGTGTCGCCCGGCATGCGCTCCCACAGGGAGCCCTTGCCGTGCACCACTTCGTCGTGGCTGAACGGCAGAATGTAGCGCTCCGAGTAGGCGTACACCATGGCGAAGGTGATTTCGTTGTGGTGGTAGCGGCGGTGGATCGGATCCTTGGAATAGTATTCCAGGGTGTCGTTCATCCACCCCATGTTCCACTTCAGGTTGAAGCCCAAACCATTATATTCGGTGGGGGCGGTCACGCCCGGCCACGAGGTGGACTCCTCGGCGATGGTGAGCACACCCTCATGGTGCTTGTGCACGGTGGCGTTCATTTCCTGAAGGAACTGCACCGCATCCAGGTTTTCCCGCCCACCGTATTGGTTGGGCAACCATTCGCCGTCTTCGCGGGAATAGTCGAGGTACAGCATGGACGCCACGGCATCCACCCGCAGGCCATCAATGTGGAATTCTTCCAGCCAGTAGAGGGCGTTGGCCACCAGGAAGTTACGCACCTCGTTGCGGCCGAAGTCGAACACGTAGGTGCCCCAGTCTTTCTGCTCGCCCCGCCGCCAGTCGGGGTGCTCGTAGACTGCCCGGCCGTCGAACCGGCCCAACGCGAAATCATCCTTCGGGAAGTGGGCGGGCACCCAGTCCATGATGACGCCAATGCCTTCCGCATGGAACGCGTCGACAAGCTCACGCAATTCGTCGGGGGTGCCCCAACGTGCGGTGGGGGAGTAGTAGCCAGTGACCTGATAACCCCACGAGCCACCGAACGGGTGTTCGGAAACGGGGAGGAATTCGACGTGCGTGTAGCCCATCTCCTTCACATAGGCCACCAGTTCGGTGGCGAGCTCCTTATAACCCAGCTCGTCCCGCCACGACCCCAAATGCACCTCGTAGATGCTCATGGGCTCCACATCGTGCTGTGTCTTGGCCCGCTTCTCTAACCACTCCTTGTCCTGCCACTCGTAGTGCGACTCGGTCACAATGGAGCCGGTGCGGGGCGGGACCTCGGTGCGGCGTGCCAATGGGTCGGCCTTGTCCAAACGCCACCCCTCTTGCGTGTGGATGGCATATTTATACACCTCACCCTCGCTCACGCCGGGGATGAAGATTTCCCAAATACCGGAATTGCCCAGGCTGCGCATGGGGAACTGGTTCGGGTTCCAACCGCAGAAATCACCAATAACCGCCACACCAGCAGCGTTCGGCGCCCACACCGCAAAGCGTGTGCCCTGAACCGGGCCGAAATTATCGGTCTCGATCTCGCACACATGCGACCCTAATACGTCCCACAGGCGCTCATGCCGGCCCTCACGAATCAGGTGCATGTCCAACTCGCCCAAGGTGGGCCAGAAGCTGTAGGCGTCATATGTTTCGGTAGTGATGTCATTATTCCAAGTGATGCGGAGTTTATGCCCACCACCGGTGTTCTCGCCGGTCAAAACCGTGCCGAAAATATCATCCCCCAGCGGCTCCAGCTCAATGCTGCCACCATCGGGTGTGACAAGTTCCACCTTTTTAGCGTTCAACTGGCGGGTGCGGAACACTGCGCCGCCTTCTTCCATGGGGTGCCAGCCATAGATCGAATGCGGATCATAGTGCCGGCATTGGGTCAGTAGGGCCCGATTGTGGTCGTTGAAATACAACGGGTGGTTCGGGTCGGTAGGGGAGCTCATGTAACCAAGCCTCTCTGATAGAAAAATTTCGGTATGTTTTGGCCACGCTTCACCCTTCACGCTACCGTAGCCACCACATATTTTGGACAAAAAATTTACGTGAGATACACCGCTTATTGAGCTTTTCGACGCCGTCCCAGCGTCGAAAAGCTCACAATTAAGCGCGATAGTCGTTGACAGCCCGCTCGCGGATCTTCGCTAACGCTGCGCCCTCAACCTTCGGCAATTGCAAAATGTGGGCCACATCACCCCACGGGCTGAGCCGGACAAACGTCCGGGCATACCACGGGAAATCCCGGCCAGTCACAAGATCATGGGCCGTAAACGACGCATCCGGCGACTGCCCAATCTGTGACATATCCAACTCCAACACCGTCTCCTGGTCGTGATGCGGATCCAGATTCACCACCACCAAAACCGCGTCACCGGTCACCGGATCCACCTTGCTGTACGCAATGATGTTGTCGTTCGGGGCGTGGTGGAAATGAATCTGCCGCAACTGCTGCAACGCCGGATGCTCCCGCCGAATCTTATTCAACGTCGCAATATACGGTTCCAACGAATCACCATTTTCCAGTGCCGCCTCAAAATCCCGGGGCCGCAACTGGTATTTCTCCGAATCCAAATACTCTTCCGAACCCGGGGCAACCGCCTGGTTCTCAAACAACTCATAGCCCGAATACACGCCCCACACCGGCGACATCGTGGCAGCCAGCGCCGCCCGAATAGCGAAAATAGCGCGCCCACCATACTGCAACGAGGCGTGCAAAATATCCGGCGTGTTCACAAACAGATTCGGCCGACACACATCACTCATTGACGCGATTTCCTCGGCGAACCGGGTGAGCTCATACTTCGAAGTCTTCCACGTGAAATACGTGTACGACTGGGAGAACCCAACCTTCGCCAACCCATACAGCCGAGCTGGGCGGGTAAACGCCTCCGCCAAGAAAATAATATCCGGGTTCGTCTCATGCACCTTAGAAATCAACCACTGCCAGAAATTCGCCGGCTTCGTGTGCGGGTTATCCACCCGGAACGTGGTCACTCCTATCTCCACCCAGAACATCACCACTTTGTAGATCTCCGCATAGATCTCCGTGGGATTATTATCAAAATTCAGCGGATAAATATCCTGATACTTCTTCGGCGGATTCTCCGCATACGCGATCGTGCCATCCGGCTGCGACGTAAAGAAATCCCGATGCTCTACCGCCCACGGGTGATCCGGTGCCGCCTGCAACGCCAAATCAATCGCAACCTCCAACCCCAGCTTCTTCGCATACTGCAACAGGGTCTTAAAATCATCAATCGTCCCCAACTGTGGGTGCACCGCATCATGCCCACCCTGGGCCGAACCCACAGCCCACGGGGATCCCACATCATCAGGCTCCGGCACAAGCGTGTTATTCTTCCCCTTCCGGTGCACCTCACCAATCGGGTGAATCGGCGGGAAATACACCGTATCAAACCCCATCTTCGCCACCCGGTTCAACGCCCGCGCTGTGGTCTCAAACGTGCCATGGATCGGATTCCCATCCGCATCCACCCCACCGGTCGACCGGGGGAACAGCTCATACCAGGAATTCACCAACGCATCCCGGCGCTCCACCAACACCGCATTCGGCTGCCCGGTAGTCAGCAACTCCCGCAACGGGTGCTCCGCCAAAATATTCAACGTGGTTTCCGACAATGCCGGTGCCACCCGGGCCCGCAGCTGCTCCTTATGGGTGCGCAATTCCTTCGCAATGGCCTGCAACACCTTGCGCTGCGACTTATCAGGAACCCCCTTGGCTGCCTTATCAAACAGGTCCGCGCCATGTATCAGATCATTAGCAAGCTCTTCTTCCGACTGCCCCGCTTCAATCTTCTTCGTGACCGCATGCCGCCATGTGCGCATAGGATCACTCCACGCATCAACCTGGAACGTCCAGGTCCCCATGACATCCGGGATGAAAAACGCATGCACAAGATCCTCATTAAACTCATCCTGATGCATGGTGATATGCAATGGTGACGCCGCAATCTGCGAATCTTTAGGCCCTGTGATGGTGAGAGTAGCGGAAATGGCATCATGGCCTTCCCGCCACACCTGTGCGCTGACCGGCACGAGTTCACCAACTACCGCTTTCGACGGGTAGGCGCCGGCAGAAATTTGCGGGCGAACGTCTTCAATAGCGAGTCTTCCAGTCACAATACTGACGCTTTCTTTGTATGAGAGGGGGATATGGGTTTACACACTATTTACTTGTGTTGCATTCAAAACTTTTAAGTCCAGTATGCCTGTTGCTACGCCCCGGCGAAATGTGTTTCCATTCACGTTTTATCAACATGGTGCCCGCACATGGGGGAACCAACAGGGGTATAAAGTTTTTCTACGCCCTTACTAGCGTAGTTAACTTGTGTCAGTTCCACAGCAAAAAAATTCTTACGACAAGATGGAAGCTATGAATAATTCAACCCCCACCAATGAACTAACACCCCCGCAACCTGATATTTTGATCCAATTCACCGATGTTTCCTTAATCCGCAATCGACGCCCGCTTGTTTCCCACATCACATGGCAGGTGGCTGCTGGGCAGCGTTGGATCATCGTCGGACCCAACGGGGCCGGCAAAACCACCCTCATGCGGC
>CAJZGD010000195.1 GCA_915275065.1 uncultured Corynebacterium sp.
ATGGACGAAGAACTCGAAGCCGCCACCCAAGCCCTCGAAGCCGCCGGCATTCAAGTCATCATGCATCGCAACGGGGAAATACGGCACCGAGAATTTAGTTGGGTGCTCCGCAAAGCCGTCACCAATATCATCAGATATTCCCAGGCCACAGAGTGCACCATCACTCTGAGTAATGGCGGGCTACAGATTAGCGATAACGGAATAGAGGGAGAAACCGCGCACCATGATGCGGAGTTCGCCGAAGTTGCCCAACGCATCACCCAAGCCGGCGGCAGTTTTCGCCTCGAACACATGAACGGAACAACGATCACTGCCGAATTACGCTAATGCCACAAGGAATACTCTATGCAGCGTCACTCCACCGCACTCATGTTCACCGTGATTTGGCTTATTTGGGGCGCAATAACAATTATCAATCTGCCCATCTATCAGGAAAGAATGGTTCCCAGCCTCCTCGTGTGGGCGCTCATTTGCATGGTGCACTGCATCTTCCACCAGTCGTTCTTCCACCTCGACGCCGCACCAGCCATTCGCCCCCGCTACCTGTTTATCCTCCTTACCATCCAGGCAGGGTTCGGCATTGCCCTATGGTTGCTCATCTACGACTATGCCATTCGCGCCCTGATGCCTTACCTCGCCCACCTTCTGGTGTTTGGCATCGCCCGATTGTGGGTTTCCCTAGTGAGCGGCAGCGCCATTATTGCCGCCGGTATTATGATCTCCCTGCTTACCAATGAAGCAACCTACAGAGCCACCATCATGGACCTGGTCGACTGCTTCCTCTTCATCCTGGCATCACGGATTCTCCTGGAATTCGACAACCGGCGTCGAAAAGCAAAAGAACTCCGCCAACGCAAACACGACCGCGACCGCATCGCCCACGACGTCCACGAACTCCTCGGTGAATCACTCTCCACCATCATTAGAAAAGCCCGCAGCATAGAATCATCCACCACCAATGACAGTCTCAAACAACAAACCACCGAAATCATGGGCATCTCCCGGCAAGCCATGCAAGAGCTCCACTACACCGTTGCCCAGCTGCGATCCCGCACCGTCGAAGAAGAAATCGAAGCCGCCACCCAAGCCCTCGAAGCCGCCGGCATCACCGCTATCATCCACCGCGACGGCACACTCACCCACCAAGAATTCAGCTGGGTGCTCCGCGAAATCGTCACCAATGTCATCCGTCACTCCCACGCCACCAGATGCGTCATCAACATTGGCAATAACCACCTTATTGTGCATGACAACGGTGTAGGCATCGGCACGCATAAACGCGGCAACGGCATCACCGGGGTCACCGAACGAGTCACCCAAGCCGGCGGAACCATCGACTTCAATCACGCCAACGGCACCAAAGTAACAGCAGTCCTACCCGCAACAACACACATAAGATAATTATTATGAGCATCCGAGTTTTAATCGCTGACGACCAAGACCTCGTACGAGGCGCCCTGAAAGTACTCCTCAACCTCGAACCCGACATCAAAGTCGTCGCCGAACTCGGCAGCGGTGTGGGAGTGGCCGACGCTGTGAAAAAATACCGCGTTGACGTCGCACTTCTCGACATCGAAATGCCCGATGTTAGCGGAATTGAAGCCGCTAAGATCCTGAAGGGTACCGACTGCGCCGTCATTATCGTCACCACCTTCGACCGCCCCGGATATTTCCAGCGCGCAGTTGACGCCGGCGTCAGCGGTTACGTTGTTAAAGACACCCCACCCGATGAGCTTGCCGCCGCCGTCCGTCGTGTACACCACGGACTTCGCGTTTTCGACAACCATCTGGTCGAAGCCGCCCGCCGCGCCGGCAATAACCCCCTCACGCCCCGCGAAATTGAAATCTGCAACGCGGCCAAAGACCACGCTAGCGTCGCCCAAATCGCCAACCGGATCTTCCTCAGCGAAGGAACCGTCCGGAACCATCTCTCCAACGTCATGGCAAAAACCGGGGCCCGTAACTATCACGAAGCCATCCACGCCGCCACCACAAAAGGCTGGTTATAGCACAAACCAGTCATAGGGTGGCCGGCGATAAATGATAAAGCAATGGAATTATGGAACAATAGGGACTTGTGTGCATGTACTCCCTACACCAACGGGATTGTTGAACCTATAAGCCGCACGATAATGAAAACTCAATAAAATACGTACGATTTACAGATGATATCTATCATTAATCCGTGTGGCAGCACCCAGCATCTTTGCGGAATCATTGCGCCCGGACGCCTGATAGAAGAATCCTCGCCAGGAGGAGAAATGGCTACCAAAACTACATTCGATCGCAGTCAACTAGACGACAAAATCCGCGTCTACCGACTCGCCCCCGCAGTGGGATTCAGCTCCAAAGAATTCGTCTCCATACTCGCCGGCATTGGTCTGAAAAAAGCGGCACAATCCAACCTCACCCGGGACGAAGCACTCAAAGTGCTGGACTACCTCGACAAACATGACATCACCCCAACTCCGCAACCCGCGAAAGTACCCGGTCGGAAACCCGGACGGCCCAAAAAAACCACCCAAACACCGGCGAAAACAGCAGCAAAACCAGCAGCGAAAAAACCCGGCCGGAAACCAGCCGCCGATGCTGCCCCAACCACCAAACCCGCGGACCACACCGAAGAATTCACCGAAGAAGACAAACTCCGCTACCGGGTGGAAAAGAACGTAGAAAACGAGCTCAACCAGCTCAAAGAAAAAGCCCAACGCGACATCAACCACCGCATCGAACAAGGCATCCTCACCGAAGAAACCCCCGCGGCAAAACCCGCCGCCGAGAAGGCCACCCAGGCGCCCGAACCGGAAACCGTAGAAGAACCCGGATACACCACCCCGCTCTTCGTTGCACCCTCATTCACCGCACCCACCATACCGACGGCCCCAACCCCAGCTGACCACGCCGACCCATTCGACTACGACGAAGACGACGATGATCGGCCGAAACGCCGCCGCGGCAAACGCGGCACCGGTCGGGGCCGCAGCAATAAAACCGACGACTTGCTCTCTGGCCTCATCGACGACGAAGACATCACCGACGATGACGAAGACGACGATGATTTCATCTCCGAACCCCTCGCGCTCAAAGGCTCCACCCGGCTGGAAGCCCAACGCCGCCGCCGCATGGAAATGCGGGAAGAATCCCGCAAAAAACGGCACATCGTCTCCGAAGCCGAATTCTTGGCGCGCCGGGAATCCGTCAACCGCACCATGGTGGTGCGGGAACGCCAACGCCACGACCACCCGGGTGTCGTCACCCAAGTAGGCGTCCTGGAAGACGACATGCTGGTGGAACACTTCGTCACCTCGGATACCCAATCATCCCTCGCTGGAAACATTTATTTGGGTCGCGTGCAAAACGTCCTGCCGGCAATGGAAGCCGCCTTCGTCGACATCGGCAAAGGCCGCAACGGGGTGCTTTACGCCGGGGAAGTGGACTGGCGGGCCGCCAACCTGGGGGGCCGGCACCGGAAAATTGAACAAGCCCTCAAATCCGGCGACCAGGTATTAGTGCAGGTCGCCAAGGATCCCATCGGGCAGAAAGGCCCACGGCTCACCACCCAAATTTCCCTCGCCGGCCGCTACCTGGTGTACGTGCCGGGCGGAAAATCCGCCGGAATCTCCCGCAAACTACCAGCCCCGGAACGCAAACGGCTCAAGGCCATCCTGAAAAACGTGGTGCCCACTGACGGCAGCGTCATCATCCGCACCGCGGCCGAAGGCGTGCCAGAAGACGCCATCGCGGCCGACGTGAACCGGCTCCACTCCCTGTGGGAACAAATCCAGGAACGCACCCTAAAAGAAAAGGAATCCAAAGGCACCAAACCAGTCACCATGTATGAAGAACCAAACATGCTGGTGAAAGTGGTGCGGGACCTCTTCAACGAAGACTTCACCTCCCTGGTAGTCGACGGTACCCGCGCCTGGAACACCGTGCACGCCTACATCCAATCCGTGGCCCCCGACCTCCTCGACCGGCTGGAAAAATTCGACCGGGACGTCCACGACGGCCAAGATGCTTTCGAAGCGCTGCGGGTAGACGAACAATTAAAGAAAGCCCTCAGCCGAAAAGTATGGCTCCCCTCCGGCGGCACCCTCGTCATCGACCGCACCGAGGCCATGACGGTAATCGACGTGAACACCGGGAAATTCACCGGCTCGGGCGGCAACCTGGAAGAAACCGTCACCAAAAACAACCTGGAGGCCGCGGAAGAAATCGTGCGCCAAATGCGGCTCCGCGACCTGGGCGGCATGATCGTCGTGGACTTCATCGACATGGTGCTGCCGGAAAACCAAGACCTGGTGCTTCGCCGGCTCACGGAAGCCCTGGGTCGGGACCGCACCCGCCACCAAATTTCCGAAGTCACCTCCCTGGGCCTGGTGCAAATCACCCGCAAACGCCTGGGCACCGGCCTGTTGGAAACCTTCGCCACCGAATGCGAGGAATGCTCCGGCCGGGGCGTGCTCATCCACGACGATCCGGTGGAACACCATACTGTCCCCGAACGGCCGGAACGGCGCGGCAAACACGGGGTACCACACCAAGACCCCACCCGCCATCCGGCGGTACTCGCCATGGGCCACCAGGACGAATCGGACGAACCGGAGCCTGCGGACGACTTCCCCGAGGAACCACCATTCCGGCCATCCGAAACCTCCATCGAAGGGCTGGCCGCCGCGGTAGTCGCCCCATCGTCGGAGGACTACCTGCCCGCCACCTACGAGGAAGCCGTGTCCGCCTATGAGGCGTCGCCGCGGCGAAACCGGAAGGTGCGAGGCAATTCGCTCTCCGACGTGCCACCACAAAAATCCGATTTCGAACCGCCGACCCCGGAACCAGAGCCCGAACCGGAACCCGAGTCGGGGTCGAGGTCGGAAGAGCGGTTCAGCAGGAATGC
>CAJZGD010000196.1 GCA_915275065.1 uncultured Corynebacterium sp.
CCCGGTGGGGCGGGTGATGTGTGGGGTTTTCGTAATGGTGAATGACTGGCGTTCCGGGGTGGTCGGCTGCTGCGGCGGCACCGATTGTGGCGTGGGCTGCTGGGCCGCAGGCCGCGGGCGCCGCTGCCCCGCCTGGCTCGGTTGGCCACCAGGCTGGCCCGGCCGGCCTGGTTGGCTTGGCTGGCTTGGCTGGTTTGGTTGCCCAGAATTCGGCCCAAACGACGCCCCCCGCCGAGGCCCCGGCTGCGCCGGACGATCCACAGGTTTCGGAGAAGCCGGCTGACCATAATCGGTTTCCCGCCCCGGACCCTGCCCCACATCAAAATCATGGTGATCGGCGAATTCTTCCACCCCATCATCGGCAGATTCTATAGGCTCATGGCCATAATCCTGAGCGGAATCGTCGTAAAGCTCAGCATCATCGGCACCCCGGGCACGCTTTCGGCGAGCATCAAGATACAGCAAATAGCCGCCAAGACCGGCGACAATAATGGCAGCAAGTACAAAAAACATGCCTTTAAGTCTAAGGCAAATATGACAAAACTATCCCAACCACCGCGGCTTTCATGGGATAGTTTTTCGGTAATATGCCAGGCAAAACCTGCCTAGGCGTGTGGCTAGACGCCGCGCTCCACCGGATTATTTGGGTTAGCGCACCACTGTGACCAACCACCAACATAGTGGCGGGGCGTACCCAGACCGGCAATGTTCATGGCGGCAATCACCTGCGCGGAGTGGTTGCCGGAACCCGAGTAGATGATGGCGTCGGCAATATTTTCCCGGGTCACACCGTGGCTGGCGAAAATCTCCCGCAGCTCCTCGGCCGGTTTGAAACTCTGCTCCGGGTTCATCACCGCGCGAGTGGGAATATTAATGGCGCCGGGAATGTGGCCGGCCTTCAAATCCAAATATTCCTTCCGGCCGGCAAACCGGTTGGTTTCCCGCGCATCAATGAGCAGCCCGGTGTGGGCCTTCACGTCCTGGATGGTGGCGGTGGGCATGTGACCGGAGCTGGGAGCAATATTGTCGTAGACGCAGGGGTTACCCGGGCCGGCGGCCATCGGGTAGTCCCGGCGCGCCCACTCCTGCTGCCCGCCGTCGAGGATGCGCACATTACTCACGCCCGCCCATTTTAATGTCCACCAGGCACGTGCGGAGAAAAACCCCCGCTTGTCGTCGTAAACAATAACCTCGTGGGTGTCGTCAAGCCCCCAATATTTAAACCACCTCTCCAGGATGGTTTTGGTGGGCAAGGGGTTGCGGCCTTTGGATGCGCTGGGAATGTCGGCGAGGGCCAATGCGGCGTCGCAGAACCGGGCGGTGGGAATGTGCCCCGCCTTGAAATGCTCGTAGTTACTGTGCTCGTCCGGCTCCCATAGACTGGCTAGGACAAGCTGCTTTTTGCCTGTCCGAACGCGATATTCGAGTTCATCGGTGCTGATGATGGTGGCTGTCATGATTACTGATCTTAGGTCGCATTTGAGGCTAAACCGTAACATGCACTCTAGGCTTTTCGACGCTCACCGCGCCGGGTGTACCATAACGTCCGTGATGTTGAAATCCGCTTCCGTTTTTGGGTAAAAAACCAGCATTGCCCCAGGTGGATTATATTTGCACACAAAATATGTGTGTGACATCCGCCCCGAGGCAATTCATAAGTGATCTTTATCGCTTTTCACTGCGGCCGGACGGGCCGCAGTGCTATATGGCTATTTCACCCCTACTTGCCCACGGTGAGATCGTCGGTGGCTGGGTTCACGGCGACGTTGACCGTGTCACCATCGCGGATCTCACCAGCCAGGAGTTTCTTGGCCAGGGCATCGCCGATGGCCTGCTGGATGAGCCGGCGCAGCGGCCGGGCACCGTAGGCGGGATCGTAACCACGATCGGCCAACCATCCCTTGGCCTCGTCGGAAACATTGAGGGTGAGGCGACGGCTGGCGAGCCGTTCGGCCAGGTCCCGGATTTGGATGTCGACGATGCTGGTGAGCTGGTCCTTGCTGAGCGGGTCGAAGATCACCACGTCATCGAGGCGGTTGATAAATTCGGGTTTGAAGGCCTTCTTCACCGCGTCCATCATCTGCTCTGGGGTGCCGCCGGCACCCAGGTTGGAGGTGAGGATCAAGATGGTGTTGCGGAAGTCTACCGTGCGGCCTTGGCCGTCGGTGAGGCGGCCGTCGTCAAGCACCTGCAGGAGAATGTCGAACACATCCGGGTGCGCCTTTTCCACCTCGTCGAACAATACGACGGTGTAGGGGCGGCGGCGGACGGCCTCGGTGAGCTGGCCACCCTGGTCGTAACCGACGTATCCGGGAGGGGCGCCGACGAGGCGGGCGACGGCGTGTTTCTCCGCGTATTCGCTCATGTCAATGCGAACCATGGCGCGCTCGTCATCGAACATGAATTCGGCCAAGGATTTGGCGAGTTCCGTCTTGCCCACACCGGTGGGGCCGAGGAACAGGAAGGAACCCATGGGCCGGTTGGGGTCCGCAACCCCGGCGCGGGCGCGCCGAACCGCGTCGGAGACGGCCTGCACCGCGTCGAGTTGGCCAACCACCCGTTTGCCCAGTTCGTCCTCCATGTGGAGGAGTTTTTCAGTTTCGCCTTCAAGCATTTTGCCGGCGGGGATACCGGTCCAGGCGGACACGACCTCGGCGATGGTGTCGGGGGTGACTTCCTCGGAAAGCATTGTGGGCGCCAAGGATTGTTGTTCCAGCTGCTCCAGCTGTTTTTCCAGCTGGGGGATGGTGCCGTAGCGGAGTTCAGCAACCTTGCCGTAATCGCCGTCACGTTCGGCGATTTCGGATGCTTGGCGCATCTTTTCCAATTCTTCCTTCACGCCCCGCACCTTGTCAATGGCGGCCTTTTCGTTGTTCCACCGAGCCTTGAGTTCGCCCAGGCGTTCGCGCTGGTCGGCGAGCTCTTCCCGCAGTTTGACCAGCCGGTCGCGGGATGCTGCGTCGGTTTCTTTGGTCAGGGCCACTTCTTCGATTTCGAGGCGGCGGACGATGCGCTCTAGTTCGTCGATTTCCTGTGGTGAGGAGTCGATTTCCATGCGCAGGCGGGATGCGGCTTCGTCCACCAAGTCGATGGCTTTGTCCGGCAGGAATCGGGAGGTGATGTACCGGTCGGACAGGGTGGCTGCGGCGACCAGGGCGGAGTCTTGGATGCGCACGCCGTGGTGGACTTCGTAGCGTTCCTTGAGTCCGCGGAGGATGCCGATGGCGTCTTCGACGGAGGGTTCGCCGACGAAGACTTGTTGGAACCGGCGTTCTAATGCAGCGTCTTTTTCAATGTATTTGCGGTACTCGTCGAGGGTGGTGGCACCAACCAGCCGGAGTTCGCCACGGGCCAACAGGGGTTTGATCATGTTGCCGGCATCCATGGCAGATTCGCCGGAGGCGCCGGCGCCGACGATGGTGTGGAGTTCGTCGATGAAGGTGACGATTTCGCCTTCGGCTTCTTTGATTTCGTCGAGAACGGCCTTGAGGCGTTCTTCGAATTCGCCCCGGTATTTAGCGCCGGCCACCATGGAACCCAGGTCGAGGCTGATGAGGGTTTTACCACGGAGGGATTCCGGCACGTCGCCGGCAACAATGCGGCGGGCGAGCCCTTCGACGATGGCGGTTTTGCCCACGCCGGGTTCGCCGATGAGCACCGGGTTGTTTTTGGTGCGGCGGCTTAAGACCTGCACGACTCGGCGGATTTCGGAGTCGCGGCCGATAACGGGGTCGATTTTGCCTTCGCGGGCGCGGGCGGTGAGGTCGGTGGAGTATTTTGCCAGCGCCTGGAATTGGCCCTCGGGGTCTTCGGTGGTTACTTTTTTCGATCCGCGGACGGAGGGGAAGACGCCTTTGATGGCGTCGTAGGTGGCGCCGCGTTTGGTGAGCAAATGAGCGGCGTCGGATTGCCCACGGGCGATGGCGGCCAGGAGGACTTCGGTGGAGACGAATTCGTCGCCGAGTTCGCCTGCGAGTTCTTGGGCGGCGTTGAGCACGTTGAGGCCGTCGCGGTTAAAGTTTGGGTTGGCCAGCCCGGAGCCTTCGGCCTTGGGGTAGCCCTTAATGAGCGCCTCGGCTTCCTTGCGGACGGTTTCGGGGTCCACACCGGTGGCGCGCAGCACGGGCGCGGCTATGCCGTCTTCTTGCCCGAGAATGGCGGCCAGCAGGTGGGCGGGCCGAATGTCGGGGTTGCCGTTTGCCGAGGCTTGTTGCAGCGCGGTTTGTAATGCTTCTTGGGTTTTTGTTGTTGGTTTAAATGAGCTCATTATTGTCCTTTTCTGTCGTATTCCTGTTTACCAGTTCTCACTATTTTAGGTCCGACCAACCATAAGGTTGAGCGGGTATTACTCAAGTTTGTTCCTAGCATACACCACTCCCCCAAAAAAGTTAAGTCTATTAGGCTCAACTTTCTGTTTTTGCTGGTTATTTTAGCTTTACGACGTTATCCTGACGGGACTAACCCCCAAACTAGCCGCCGAGGAGGTGTGCAACCTTGGCCGCGAGTCGCTGATTTTCGACCTGCTTATCAAGGAAATTCTCGACGAGCCCTGGACCGCGGAAAAGCCGAATCCTATTCCACCTTTATGCTCACCACCATCATTGATCTCCCCGACGACGGCACCGATGATCCAGTGTGGGATGTCATAGACTTACTAGATTTTGACTATTTCGACGACTTTCCAGCCATCGCCCCCACCCGCACCACTGCGGTGCTCATGACCCCCAGCGGTAATGAGTTCCCCAATGACTGCAGCTATAACTAGGAGAAAACAGAATGACAACTATGAAGCTTATTCAGGCGTTTTGAATTACAACCCCGCCACTCGGTAACTGATCACCC
>CAJZGD010000197.1 GCA_915275065.1 uncultured Corynebacterium sp.
CCTGGGCCGCGGCCAGTTCTGACTGTGCCGCGGTAGCGGTACTTGCTGTGACAGCATTCACTCCCGGCACCGCAGCTGTCGCTACCGCTGTAGCAGTAGCAATCTTCGCTGTGGCCGCGGCCCTGACAACGTTTGCTTCACACAGGTTATAATTCGCCACCGCGGTCTGTACCGCAGTGTGATCTATCGCAGCAGTGGCTGTCAGGGCATTCATCTGGGTTTGCGCCGTGGTGAGCGCTTCCGCGTATTTGGTGACGGCTATGCTTACCCCACCATGGGCCTCACCCGTGATCGTCAGGTGTTTCGGGAACTCTCCATGGATCAGTTCCCGATACCGATCCCCTTCATCACCTAAAAACCCACCATCATTAATCATCCTCAGTGACGCGGCTGTAGTAAGAGCGTTTTCGGCGAACACCCGCCACCTCCGGGCGAACTCAAACACCTCAGCCGGATTCCCGCCAATCCTGAACTCGTTCTGCTGATAGAGAAGAAACAGCTTTAGAGGCAAAACAGGCATGATACAAAAACCTTTTGTGTTTAAATAGAGAAAAATTTAAGATAAATAAAGGAAAGAAAAATAATCAGATAGGGTGGTGTTTACCCCAAAAGCTTTCGAACACCCATCTTGGTCAAACCACAAGAAAATCTAGGGCAGCACACCACAATAATCTGCCGACACAGCATCATGAGCCTCCAAGGATGGGTCATTCAACCAAAGTTTCAAAGAATATTACGAAGTAACATAGCAGGCCGACCACCCACCATTGCCGGCCAAAACCAACCTCAGCATAGTTACTAGCTTCCCATCAGGAAATAACTACATAAAACTCTCACAATACTCATACATTGCTCATTATTTGCTGCAGCATTATCAATAAGCATCAGACTTCTTATGTATGAAGACTCCCACATCAACCGGGTTTCATTCACTACGCACCGTCACCCCAAAAATATTAAAGATGTGATATTCATCATGTAGATGGTATGCAGCCCTAAAATGCTTCTTCCCGAACCGAAACACACCCCCACAAAACACACTCCCCCTTCCCTGAATCTCGGCGCTTTACCCTCCTACCAAGAAGCACGTCGAAAAGCGAAACTCAAGCACACCAACAACCCCAACGCACCCCATCCCCCGCACAAACCTAGCGCATAAACCCACCCTCGGAATTAATCACCTGCCCGGTCACCCAGCTGCCATCCTCAGACACCAGCCACGCAACCAAACGCGCCGCATCATCAGGTAAACCCCACCGGCCGAACGGGAACAAGGGCGCAAGCGCCTCCCGCATACCGTCGGTCACATACGAATCCGAATCCACCGGCCCCGGATTCACACAATTCACCGTAAACCCGCGTGGGGCCAACTCGTACGCAATCGTCTTCGTGATGCCCGCCAGCGCGGCCTTCGATGCGCCATACGCGATCTCACCCGGCAGCGGCCCCAAATCCTGCCCGGAAGTCATAAACACAATCCGGCCGTAAGCCCTCGGATCCCGCACCTGCGCCACCGCCGCAGCCAACAAGATACTCGAACGTGTGTTCACTGCCCAGTGGTGGTCTAAATCGGCCGCAGTTATCGCGTCCAACGACCCGTCGGAACCAGACATCGCATGGTTGGCAACCAACACATCCACGTGCCCAAACTCCCGCATCCCCACGGAAACCACTGCCTCCGGCATGTCCGGCTGGGAAAAGTCCGCGCTCACATGCACCAACCTGCGGCCCGGCATTAGGCAGGAACGAAGCTCGGAAACCACTAGGTCTATATCGTCACTCCCCCACGGCTGGTCCGCATCGTGCGGCACCCAATGCTGAATAACCAGGTCAAAGCCGGCCTCCGCCAGCCGGCGGGCGATCGCAAACCCAATGCCGCCCCGGCGCGACACCCCGGTGACCAACGCAACACTGTTCACGGCACTGGCGCCGCTCGCAGCATCAGCCTCCCCACCTTGCGAGGCACCGCCTAACCCCACAGCCCCACCGCACACATCGCCGCACGCGCCATCCCCTGCCGCGGCCGCACCGCTGAAACCATCGTTACTCATATTGTGATTCACCTTGCGTGCTCGATTCCGTACTATCAGCGCTGCCTGTATCATCCGAATGCCCGCCATGCCCGCCATGGGCGGTGTAGTCGGTTTGCAGGTCTGGTTCCTCGCCCGGCTCCACCATCATGTACTGGCCCATCATGCCTTTGTCCTCGTGGAACAGCATGTGGCAGTGATACATGTAGGGGTAGTGGTTATTGCGGTATTGGCCGAACAGTATGCCCAGCTTCACCGTCACCCCGGGCGGGATTGTGACCGTGTCTTTCCACCCGTAGGCGTCGAATTGTATGTTCGTGTCGGAGACCTCCAGCACCTTGAACGCGCAGTTGTGGATGTGGAAGTTGTGGATCCAGTCGGAGTTGCCGTTGGTCACGATCCAGGTTTCCGGGTCCGAATGGTCGATCACCACATCGACCCGGTCCATGTCCATGCTTTTCCCATTGATCTGGAACGTATTGAGTTCGAATTTGCGTTCGATTGTGGCGGTTTTGATGGGTGCTGCGGCCGCGGGGTCGAGCACGTCGGGGGCGGCCACGTTGACGGTGACGTCTTCCCCCTGGTCGGCCCGTTGGATGGTTCCCGGCGCGTTCCCTGGAACCGGCCCGCGGATGGTGAGCAGGTCCACCTGTTCCTGAAGCTTGAAGTCGAGGGAGTATTCATCTTGGGGCACCCCCAGGTTATCGGCGTATCCGAGGCTGCGGAGTTTCATGGTGCCGGTCACGTCGGCGACGATTTCTGCGCGCTCCCCCGGGCCCAGCCGCACGCTGGTGACCTTGCGGGGTCTGTCAAGCAGGCCGGAGTCGGTGGCGATCACCTGGAATTCCCGGCCGTCGTCAAATCCGAGGTTATGAAAGCGCATATTCGAACCGTTGAGCAGGCGGAACCTGGCCCGGGGTTTGGTGGCGGTGAATTCCGGGTTGGTAATGCCGTTCACGTGGGGTACCGACCCTTGGAGACCCAGGTTGGGGTCGAAGGTTTCGTCTAGTTGGCCGTCGTCGGTGAAGTTGGCGTCCATGATGACGATGGGAATGTCGTCAACCCCATAGTCGTGGGGGATGTCGAGTGCCTGTTCCACGTCGTCGTCGATGATAATCATGCCGGCCAGCCCCCGGTAGGCCTGCACCCCGGTTTCGCCGTGGGGGTGGGGGTGGTACCAGGCGGTGAGTGCCGGCTGGTTGACAGTGAAGGAGGAGGTCCAGGTGGCGCCAGGTTCGATGGTTGAGTGGGGGCCGCCATCCATGTTGGCGGGGAGGAGGAGCCCGTGACAGTGGACGGCGGTGGTTTCGGGTAGTTCGCTGGTGAATTCGAAGTCTACCGGGTGGTTTCTCGATGCGTGGATGGTGGGTCCGAGCATGGCACCGTTGAACCCCCAGGTGGCGGTTTTGATTCCGGGGAGGATTTCGGTTTCGCCGGTTTGGGCGGTGAGTTTGTAATAGTAGCGGCCGTCGGTTTCGTCGCCGTCGAGAAGCGGTGGTATGGGTAGGGGCCTGGGTTCCCCGTCCCAGCCGCGGGGGATAACGGGTTCGCTGCCAGCCGGGTCGGCGGGGTTGCTGGTTTTGGGTGCACAGGCGGTGAGCCCCAGGGCGGCACACAGGGCGAGGAAGTGGCGACGATTCATGTGGGTTTCCTTTGGTTTTGACTATTGGTTGGCTGAATTCCTGCTAATAATTCCCCCTGCCCTTAAACTTGGGGGAGCGTGTCTGTTGAGCGTGTTTGTTTTAGTCTATTTTTTCAAGGAGCACCCATTGAGTACACAACCGATTGCTGTTGTGGTGTTGGCCGCTGGGGCGGGAACTCGCATGAAATCTCATCTCCAGAAAACTCTGCATGTTATTGGGGGTCGCAGTTTATTATCGCACTCGTTGCATTCGGCGGCAGGAATTACCCCCCAGCAGATTGTGACGGTCATTGGGCATCGTCGGGAGCAGGTGGGGCCGGCGGTGGCTGAGGTTGCCAAGGAGCTACCGGTGCCGGTGAGTACGGCCATTCAGGAGGAGCAGAACGGTACGGGTCATGCCATGCAGTGCGCCATGAACCAACTGGCGGATTTTTCCGGCACGATTGTGGTGACGTATGCGGATGTGCCGCTCTTGCGGCCTGCTACTTTGCAGGGGCTTGTCGACGCCCACACGTCCGTGCCTACCGCGGTGACCGTGCTGACTTCGAATGTTGCCGACCCTACCGGCTATGGTCGGATTGTTCGCAACCGGGAGGGTGAGGTTGTGGCCATTGTGGAGCAGAAGGATGCGGATGAGAAAACGTTGGCGATCACCGAGGTGAATTCGGGCGTGTTTGCGTTTGACGCCGATGTGTTGCGTCAGGCATTGGGTCAGCTTGATGCCAATAATGCCCAGGGGGAGTTGTATTTGACGGATGTGTTGTCGATTGCTCGTAGTGGTGGGCATCCGGTGCGGGGGTTCCGAATTGCTGACGCCCAGGAGATTGCCGGGGTGAATGATCGGGTGCAGTTGGCGGAGGCCGCTCGGGAGTTGAATCATCGCACGGTGGAGGCCGCCATGGTGGATGGGGCGACGATCATTGATCCGGCCACTACGTGGATTGATGTAAATGTTCGGGTGGGTCAGGACGTGATTATTCACCCGAATACGCAGCTGCACGGTTCGACGGTGATTGCCGATAATGCGGTGATTGGCCCGGATACCACATTGACGAACATGGTTGTGGGGGAAGGCGCCCAGGTGGTGCGCACCCACGGGAGTGATTCGGAGATTGGGCCGCGGGCCACGGAGATCGGAAGAGCG
>CAJZGD010000198.1 GCA_915275065.1 uncultured Corynebacterium sp.
GCCGCCGTCACCGGCGCCTTCGTGTCCGACGGGTTCGGCGTGGTCCACCGCGCCCAAGCCTCCGTCTACGATGTGGCCCAGCGCCTCCCGCACTATGCCGGTGGCCTCGTGCAAAAAGAAATCGACGTGCTCAAAAAGGTAGCCGAAGCCCCCGAACGCCCCTATGTGGTGGTGCTCGGCGGCGCCAAAGTGTCCGACAAGCTCGGCGTTATCCAAGCGCTCGCCCAAAAAGCCGACAAGGTCATCATCGGCGGTGGCATGTGCTACACCTTCCTGGCAGCCCAGGGCATTAACGTGCAACAATCCCTGCTGCAAGAAGAACAAATCGAAAAGTGCAAGGAACTGCTGGAAGAATTCGGCGACAAGCTTGTGCTCCCCGTCGACCTGGTGGCCGCAGCCGGCTTCGCCGCCGACGCCGACAACAAGATCGTGCCGCTCACCGACATTCCCGAAGGCTGGATGTCGCTCGACGTGGGCCCGGAAACCGTGAAGAAATACGCCGACGTGCTGGCCACCGCCAAGACCGTGTTCTGGAACGGCCCCATGGGCGTCTTCGAATTCGCCGCCTTCGCCAACGGCACCCGTGGCGTGGCCGAAGCCATCATTAACGCCACCAAGGCCGGCGCATTCTCCGTGGTCGGCGGCGGCGACTCCGCCGCAGCCGTGCGGCAACTCGGCCTCGACGAAGCCGGCTTCAGCCACATCTCCACCGGTGGCGGTGCCTCCCTGGAATACCTGGAAGGCAAAACCCTCCCCGGCGTTGCAGTACTAGAAAGCTAACCCACCCACCATTGGCCGTCGACAAGCGGCGGCCTCGCACACAGAAAGACTGCCCATGGCACGTAAACCACTCATCGCCGGCAACTGGAAAATGAACCTCAACCACCTTGAGGCCATCAGCGCGGTGCAGAAACTCGCATTCGCCCTGCCCAAGGAATACTACGAAAAAGTCGACGTTGCCGTCACCGTACCATTCACCGACCTGCGCTCCGTGCAAACCCTCGTCGAAGGCGACAAACTCGAAATCACCTACGGCGCCCAAGACGTCTCCCAACACGAATCCGGCGCCTACACCGGTGAAGTATCCGCCGAAATGCTCAGCAAACTCGGCGTCACCTGGGTTGTGGTCGGGCACTCCGAACGCCGCGAATACCACGGCGAAACCGACGCACTCGTCGCCGCGAAAGCCGCCATCGCGCTGGCCCACAACCTGCACCCCATCGTGTGCGTGGGCGAACCCCTGGAAATCCGCGAAGCCGGCACCCACGTCGACTATGTGGTCGAACAAACCCGTAACTCCCTCGCCGGGCTCAGCGCCGACGACCTTCGCAACACCGTCATCGCCTACGAACCCGTGTGGGCCATCGGCACCGGTAAAGTCGCCTCCGCCGCCGATGCGCAAGAAGTCTGCCACGCCATCCGGCAGCTCCTCGTCGAACTCGCCGGCGCCGACGTTGCCGACACCGTCCGTATCCTCTACGGCGGCTCCGTCAAGACCGACACCGTGGCCGAAATCGTCGGCCAGCCCGACGTCGACGGTGGCCTCGTCGGCGGTGCCTCCCTCAACGGGGAAGAATTCGCCAAACTTGCCGCCAACGCCGCAGGTGGGCCCTTCTAGCCCCCAACCGTGAAGCACTGACCGCTGTTGATTACGACAGCGGTCGTGTTCGTTCTTACCCGAAAGACCCCCAACAACCATGAAAAACCAGCTCAAAAAAGACATCCGCCACCTCGGGAAACTCCTCGGCAAAGTCATCGCCGAACAAGAAGGCGACGAAGTTTACCGCCAAGTAGAAGCCGCCCGCACCCTCTCCTTCGATATCGCCCGCGGCACCAGCGACATTTCCGCCCTCGTCGACCTATTCCGCAACAACACCACCAGCGACTTCCTTCCCATAGCCCGGGCCTTCAACCACTTTGCCCTCCTCGCTAACCTCGTCGAAGACCTCCACGACAACGCCAACTACATTGCCGACCGGGAAGCCGGCCTGCCTGCCCCCGACTCCACCCTGGAAGCCACCGCCGCGAAACTCTCCGCCGCCAAGGTCGAAATCAGCCCCGACAACATAACCCGACTGCTGAAAAACGCGCAGGTTGCTCCCGTGCTCACCGCGCACCCCACCGAAACCCGCCGCCGCACCGTCTTCGACGCCCAAGAACACATCACCGCGCTCCTGATCGACCGGCACCGCATCCTCGACGCCCCCAAAAACGCGCTCACCAAAACCCGCCTCGACAACATCGACCAACAAATCACCAGGTGGCTCACCACCCTATGGCAAACCGCCCTCATCCGGGTCGCCCGCCCCCGCATCGAAGACGAAATCGAAGTCGGCCTCCGCTACTACAAACTCTCACTTCTCAAAGCCATCCCCGACATCAACCAAACCGTCTCCCAAACACTCGCCGACACCTTCGGCATCAGCAACACCCAAACCGCCATCATCCAACCCGGATCCTGGATCGGCGGCGACCACGACGGCAACCCCTACGTCACCGCCACCACCCTAGAATATGCCACCTCCAGGGCCGCGGAAACCGTGCTCAAATACTACGAACAAGAACTTCACCAACTCGAACATGAACTCTCCCTCTCCGACCGGCTCGCCCACGTCACCGACGAACTACGCGAACTCGCGGAACAAGGCCACAACAACATTCCCGCCCGCGTCGATGAACCCTACCGGCGTGCCGTCCACGGCATCCGCGGCCGCATCATCGCCACCCTCGCCGCCCTCATCGGCGACGACGCGGTAGAAGGAACCTGGTACACCAACCACGCCCCCTACCAAACCCCCGACCAGGTCCTCGCTGACCTCGCCATTATCGACGAATCCCTCCGGGCCAACCACGACCACATCATCGCCGACGACCGGCTCCACCGCATCCGCACCGCCCTCACCACCTTCGGCTTCCACCTCTACTCCATGGACCTTCGGCAAAACTCCGAAAGCTACGAAGACTTCCTCACCGAAATCTTCGCCCACGCCCACGTCCACCCCGACTACCGCAGCCTTACCGAAGCCGAAAAAGTCGCCCTCCTCACCGCCGAACTCACCAGCCCCCGGCCGCTCATCGCCCACGACGCCGACCCCTTCAGCGAAGCCACCCAACGCGAACTCGACCTCATTGCCGCCGCGAAACAAGCAGTCGACAACTTTGGGCCCCGCATGGTACCCCACTCCATCATCTCCATGGCCCAATCCGTCTCCGACCTGCTCGAAGCCATGGTGCTCCTCAAAGAATTCGGCCTCATCCACGCCGGCGGCGACCACCCCACCGGCACCGTCGACGTCATCCCCCTCTTCGAAACCATCGAAGACCTCCAAGCCGGCGCCCACATCATCGAACAACTCTGGGCCATCCCCCTCTACCGCAACTATGTGAAACAACGCGGCGATGTCCAAGAAATCATGCTCGGCTACTCCGACTCCAACAAAGACGGCGGCTACTTTGCCGCCAACTGGGCCCTCTACGACGCCGAACTCGACCTCGTAGCCACCGCCCAAAACCACAACATCGCCCTCCGCCTCTTCCACGGCCGGGGCGGCACCGTCGGCCGCGGCGGCGGCCCCTCCTACGACGCCATCCTCGCCCAACCCGAAGGCGCCGTCCACGGGGCAGTCCGCATCACCGAACAAGGCGAAATCATCTCCGCGAAATACGGCACCCCCGAAACCGCCCGCCGCAACCTCGAAGCCCTCGTCGCCGCCACCATCGAAGCATCCCTCCTCAAAGTCGAACAATGGCAAACCGACCCAGAGCAGGCCTACGGCATCATGCGGGAAATCTCCAACCTCAGCCAAACCAAATACGCCGACCTGGTCCACAACGACCCCGGCTTCATCGAATACTTCACCTCCTCCACCCCCCTGGCCGAAATCGGCGACCTCAACATCGGATCCCGGCCAGCATCCCGCAAACAAACCACCGCCATCTCCGACCTACGGGCCATCCCCTGGGTCCTCTCCTGGTCCCAATCCCGCGTCATGCTCCCCGGCTGGTACGGCATGGGCACCGCCCTCCACCAATGGGTCCACACACCCGGAGAAAACCCCGACGACCGCCTGGCCCGCCTCCGGGAACTCTACGAAACCTGGCCCTTCTTCAACTCTGTGCTCTCCAACATGGCGCAAGTAATGAGCAAAGCCGAAATCACCCTCGCCGGCCTCTACGCCGACCTGGTAGCCGACAAAGAAGCCGCCCACCGGATCTACCACAACATCCGCGAAGAATTCGACCTCACCACCCGCATGTTCTTCACCATCACGGGGGTAGACAGCCTCCTCGCGGACAACCCCAGTCTCGCCCGCTCCGTCCGCCGCCGCTACCCATACCTGCTGCCACTCAACGTCATCCAACTAGAACTATTACGCCGCTACCGGGAAGGCACCGACGATCCCCTCGTCGGCCACGGCATCCGACTCACCATGAACGGTCTCGCCACCGCCCTCCGCAATTCGGGTTAATCACCGCATCGTGTATGATTTGGTGAGAATCCTCGCTCCGAGGCTGCAACAACCACGACCATAAGGATTGACGTACATGACACTCGCACTCCAGATCATCCTCGTATTATCTTGCGTGCTCATGACACTTTTTGTGTTACTCCACCGAGGCAAAGGCGGCGGCCTCTCCAGCCTCTTCGGCGGTGGCGTGCAATCCAACCTGTCCGGCTCCACCGTGGTAGAAAAAAACCTCGACCGATTCACCATCATCACCGGCATCGTCTGGCTCGCCTGCATCGCCGCCCTCAACCTCATACAGGTCTACAGCTAAACCAAACCCAAAAAGTGGGCCCCA
>CAJZGD010000199.1 GCA_915275065.1 uncultured Corynebacterium sp.
CGGCAGCCGCAAAACCCACAACCGCAACGCCAACAACCACCACAGCAGGTTCCACAGCGTTCGCAACCATTACAGCGCCCACAACAATCGCAGCCCCCACAGCGGTCGCAATCATTACCTCGCCCACAGCAAACCCCGCAACAGGCGCAGCAGCGCCCACCACAGCAACCGGCCCAACCGGTACGTGGGGGCTACCCACCCCAACAGCAGCCCCAATTACTCCAAACCCAACAGCTGCAACGACCCCCGCAGCCGCCGCAGCCCCAGCAATCCGTACGCTTCCAACAATTCACCCAACAGGCAGAACGCCAGCTCTTGCACGCGAAAGACCAACTAGCCCAATGGTTCTCGCGCGGAAAACGCTACCTGTCAGAGGAAAAACCCAAACTAGCCCAAAAACTCTCGCGTGGAAAACCCTACCTTGAGCGGCAAAAACTTCGGGCAGAAACCGCATGGTCCGCTTTCTCAGCCAAACTGCATGGTATGACTCGCCCAGCCATGTATGTTGGGGGCGGAATGATCTCGGCCCTGGTACTCCTCATTATCATTGGGGTAATAACGGATAACTCGCCGAGCAGCTCCACCGCGAAATCATCCGGCTACACCTATGACGACATCACCATCCCCGCCACCTGGTGCAACAACGATGACTATGTCTATGCCGCAACAAACGGCAAAGACTACCTCTCCGTGTGCAAAACCGACTCCGGGTACCTATTCCAAGCCCTGTCGAATGATGCCATCACCGAAGGGGAAGCGAAAAAAGTAAAATCCTCCTATGTGGTCAATACCGAAAACCATGTTGCCATCCTAGAAAAAGACACCATGACCATTACGGACACCAACGGTAACGTGGAATCGGTTGTTTCCCTCAACCGCTGGCTGACCAAATAAGAGGCATGTGCTCGATGTGACCTAGGTGATATACACCACCGCATTAATGCCGCCGGTGCAGGTCACATATTGGCTGTTATCGGAGCAGTTCATCTCGTAAAGCTGCCCGGTCACCGGGGAAACAACATACAGTGTCTGCGTCGTGGACTTGGTCAAATGGTACTGGGCAAAGAACGACTTCTGCACCTCGGAAGCGAACTCGCTACTGGTGACCGATGAGCCCACATATGCGTTCTCGAAATTCCCACCCGGCGTATTACTCCATGCGCTCGCATTCGCCGGAACGGCCCCGGCCGGCAACGCCGGGGACGTTGGCCTATTCACCTTCGCCGGGGCGGCAGTCCGACCCTGATTATCCGGCACCACCCGATTCTGATTCTCAGAAGCACTATTCGAAGTATTCGAACCCAAGAACGGAATATTAATAACCCCCGTCACGTGGAGCACATAAGAGACGCAGGCCAGCAGTACTACCGCGAGCACAACCACGAGTGTCAATAGCACTGGGTTGATGGAATTACGTGGGGCCGTCGGTGCCTGCTGATACGGTGTCTGATACTGCGGCTGATACGGTGGTGGCGCCGGCTGCGAATAGCCGCCTTGTGGGGGATATGACATGTTTGGTTCCTGAGAATATTGTTGTTGGGGGTATGGGCCCTGCAGTGGGGGCTGGGTGGGTTGCGACGGAGGAATGCTCATTGCGGAACTGTCCGATACTCTTTCAAATGAATCCGTATGATACGAACGATCCATGGATTGTGAATCATCGGCAAAGTTCTCATCGGTGTCCGCGGCAGCATATTCCTCATCCTCAACCCGAGGAAACTGGGTGGTTTCTGCCGCCGATGGTGATGGTGGCGTCTGGTTTCGAGCCGAAGACGCATCATCAGGGTCAGGTGGATACTGACTTGCCGGTCCGGTAAGCGGCTGCGACTTTTCTGACATAAAACTGAACCTAACCTATAATTTGGCCGATATTTTTAGGTCATGCCATTAAGGCAGTAACGAGTAACCTCAAGATACCAACGACTCGGGGGTAACAGAAATGGGGTAATAAAACCGCAAGATAGTGTATGTGCTCATTGTGTCACAAAAACTCATGCCTGCAAATACTTAGCCGCCAAACTCAACGCATACTGGCCACTTTGATAATTATCGGTCACCACCATCACCGCAATCCCATACGGTTTCGGCCCGGGAATGAGCCCAAACTGCCGAACCACATAGCCGCTATCCGGCTCTGGGCCCCAGCCTCCCTTAAACACCGCGCCGGGAATGGTACCCAGCCCATACCGTTGATCGGCAGCAATATTGCTCATGGCTGCGAGGACGTCGGTGCCGCCGGCGATGGTGCCCAGGTGTTCCGCGAAGCCGGCCTGGTCGATGAGTCGCCATTGTGTTTGACCGAACGCCGAAAACCCTGGCCGTAAAACTTGTGATTGGGTGTGGGTAGTGGCATCCCCACCATCGCGTAATACCTGGTCGGTGGCGTCTGCTGCGGTAGTGGGCGGGCCTAATGATTCCCATAACGATGCGGCAGCCTGATTGTCGCTAGCGGTGATAGCCGCCCACATGTTCGATTGTGTGATAGCGGAATTCTTCCGTAATGCCGCGATTGCTACCGGTACTTTTGCCGTGGACCATGCGGGGCCCGTGCTGATTGATCCCGCTGCCTCGGTGCTGGTGGCAATACCGATTTTGGCGCCCGTTTGCTGTTCTACCTGCGTCACAACTGTTTGAAGCTTGGCGACGTCGGGGATTGCGGATCCCGGTGTTGGTGGTGGTGCATCTGGTTGTGTGACAATCGGCGTGGTAGGGGCCGCCGTGGGTTGGGGCGGGTGCGTGGTGGGCAGGACGCAACTAGCTACGCCTATCACAATGGTTGGTACGAGCAACACGGTGAGGAGGGCACGACGCATGGCTCAATCATAAACGTGTGGGCGTCGAAAAGCTGGTTAATGCCGTTGCTGCGCCAACATCTCGTGGCGGAAATCGTCGATTACCGACGTTAATTCCTCTAAATCATCGCGGGTGAACTGGTAATTCATCGCCGCGTCCTCCTCATCAGCGGCCATATTTGTCTCCATGGCGGAAATATGCCGCCACAGCTGCTGTGCCCGCGTATGATCACCCAGTTTGCGCAGCGCCCCCCACTGCCACCGGTAGCCGCCCACAATATCTGCATTATTACCGGTCATGAGACCGTGTGTCACGCGCCGCACCCCCAAAAAATACTGCATTTGCGCGTGCGACAGCGTGAATGGAAACAGCTCGGGATTCTCCTGCTCGAACAGGTCATGGGTGCGCTGATACCCCAAATACACTTTGAGACGCTGTAATTCCGATCCGAAATCGGCCCGCACTCTATGCGGAAGCCGATCTGGGTCAACAAACGCCAAAAACAGCTGCCGACCCACAGGATCATCGGGGTAATCCGCCCCAGGTAGTGTGGGAAACTCTGTGCCCAAAATGGCATCAAGGTGGCTGGTCATGGGTTCAATACTAGAGATTATTTGCTTTGGGGGCCGGGCGGTGGTCACCAATGGGGGTCTGCCTTCTTGCATGCTCAACCACCGTATGGGGGACCAAATCGTGATATGTGGTGTCCGAATGTGTGGTTTTTCACCCATAAATACTCTAACGCTTGTGGCTCGTTGCTGGCATAATTGAATTCGGTACGTCACTAACCCCCAATATGGGTAGTGGCTGTCACAATCAGTTTTCGGTTTCCGCCGAAATAACAATCTCTTTGGAGGATGATATATGCCAATCGCAACCCCTGAGGTCTATAACGAGATGCTCGATAAGGCAAAGAAAGGTGGTTTTGCCTTCCCAGCTATCAACTGCACCTCCTCAGAAACCATTAACGCCGCACTTCGTGGCTTTGCCGAAGCAGAATCTGACGGCATCATTCAATTCTCGACTGGTGGCGCTGAATTCGGCTCCGGCCTTTCGGTGAAGAACAAGGTAGCTGGTGCCTGTGCCCTCGCAGCCTTCGCCTACGAAGCTGCCAAGCACTACAACATTAACGTTGCCCTGCACACCGACCACTGCCAAAAGCATGTGCTTGACGAGTATGTTCGTCCGCTCATCGCCATCTCCCAAGAACGAGTCGACCAGGGTTTGCCCCCGCTATTCCAGTCCCACATGTGGGACGGTAGCGCCATTCCGATTGATGAAAACCTAGTCATCGCCCAAGAACTCCTGGAGAAGGCCCACAAGGCTCACATCATCCTCGAAGTGGAAATCGGCGTTGTCGGTGGTGAGGAAGACGGCGTGAGCGCTCACGCTGGCGCCAACCTCTACACCTCCCCGGAGGACTTTGAAAAGACCATCGACGCCATCGGCACCGGGGAGAAGGGCCGCTACCTGCTGGCCGCTACCTTCGGTAACGTTCACGGCGTGTACAAGCCTGGCAATGTGAAGCTACGCCCAGAAGTGCTCCTCGAAGGCCAAAAGGTAGGCCGTGCCAAGCTTGGCCTTGGCGACGACGCTCTGCCCTTCGACTTCGTCTTCCACGGCGGCTCCGGCTCCGAGAAGGAGAAGATTGAGGAATCCCTCGGCTATGGTGTCATCAAGATGAACGTGGACACCGACACCCAGTATGCCTTCACCCGGCCCATCGTCGGCCACATGTTCAGCAACTATGATGGTGTGCTCAAGGTTGACGGTGAAGTGGGCAATAAGAAGGTCTACGACCCACGTTCCTACATGAAGCTTGCCGAGCAGGGCATGGCTGACCGTGTGGTCGAAGCCTGCACCGACCTGCACTCCGTTGGGAGCACCCTCAGCAAGTAACCAAAAGTGACGGTTTCTGACCGGCGCCGCTCAGCGCCACCACACATAGG
>CAJZGD010000200.1 GCA_915275065.1 uncultured Corynebacterium sp.
CGGAAACCGCCTCGGCCATTGCGGCGGGTTTGGGTGATGTGAGGTCGGGGTGGTTGGCTGTTCCTAAGCCGGTGGGGCGCCCATAAAAAGGCTGCTTTACGACGTGGTTGTCGTCGTAAAGCAGCAAGGGCTACGGATTATTTAGCCCAGCCGATGTTTTCCTTTGGAACAACGGCGAAGGCGTAGGCGCCGAAGTTTGCCAACCCCTTCTTCACGCCGGTCAGCTGCGGGCCGTTCGCGTACGGCATGATGCCGTACTGGGCGAATGCCTCTTTCTCCAGCTCGTTTGCTTTGGCGATCTGCTCGTTTTTGTCCGAAATCTGGTAGAGTTCATTGATCTTCTCATCGAACTCGGGTGTGCCGGTGCCGGAATTATTGAGCTCCGAATTGGAGGCGTAGTCCTGCTTGAAATACAGCACCCCGAACGGGTCGGAGGAGCCGAAACCGCTCATGATGAGGTCGAAGTCTTTCTCCGCTAAGACTCGGGAGAAATCCGAATTTGGGCGTTCTTCAACCTGCATGTCGACCCCGATGTTTTTCATCATTTTTTGCAGGCCGGCCACGCTGCTTTTTATCATTTGATCATCACCAAACGTGACGTAGCGAAGCTTGAGTTTTTCGCCGTCTTTTTCTCGGATGCCGTCCCCGCCTTCGGCCCAGCCGGCCTCGTCCAGCAGTTGTTTGGCCTTGTCCTGGTCGTATTGCGCCACGGAGCTGAAATTATCCTGGTAGCCTTCCTGGTTTTGGAACAGGAAGATTGAACCGGGTAGGTCTTCCTTATAATCCAACCCATTGAACCGGATTTGCGCCAGGGTTTCCCGGTCGACGCCCGTGATGAGGGCTTGCCGCACCTTGATGTCCTCCAGTATGGGGGTTTTACTGTTGAGGGTGAGCAGGAAGTTCGACGGTTGGAGGGCGCCGAGAATATTGATGTCTTTCATTTGCTTTGCGACGGCCAGGTTGTCTTTCGACGCCACACTAGCCGCATCAATCTCCCCGGCCTGGAATGCGTTAATGATGGCCTGGGATTCCATCTGCCGGTACGTTACCTTGTCCAGCTTGGGTTTCTCGCCCCACCATTTTTCATTGGGCACAAATGTGACAGTGCCGCCGTTGTAGTCGAAGGTGTCCACCTTGAACGGGCCGGCGCCCCACTCCGGGTGCGGGTTCTTCAAATAGCCCTCGTTGAAGGTTTGCGGGTCGGATACCGCCGGGTGCATGAATTGGTTAAACAGGGCCTGCCACCAGGCGAATGGTTGCTTGAACGTGACCACGGCCTGCTTGTCGGATTCGCCGGCGGTGACGCTTTCGATCAGTTCATAGCCGTCGGTGCTGGACACGCTGAAATCTTTGTTTTCCCCATTGCTGACCTTCCAGGTGGTCTCGAAGGCCCGCCAGTCGATGGGGGTGCCGTCGTTGAAGACCGCGTCCGGGTTGATGTCATAGGTGACCACGGTTTTCCCATCCACCTCCTCATCCTTCACGTTGGTTAGGTAGTCGGGGTTGAGGTGCCACGTGCCGTCGCCGTCGAACAGCACGGGTAGGGCGTTATACCACCGCCACAGGGTGAGGGTGTCCATCACCGAATTAGCGTGCAGGGAATTAGATTGCTCGGGAACCTCCAGAATCGGCAGCGTCAGCTCGCCACCATCCTTGATTTGATCGCGCTCCATCGGATTATAGTCGCCCTTGAGGTTAATGTGTACCCCACCTGCGGAATCCGAGGATGCCTCCTGTTTCGTGCTGGAGCACCCGCCTAGCGTCAACGCCGCCGCCGACAACAGCGCGATAACCGCTAAACCGTATCGTTTCTTCATCATTACTCCTTACTTGGCCCAGCCAATGTTTTCCTTGGGCACTAGGGCGAAAGCATACGAACCGTAGTTCGCCAACCCGTCTTTAGTTGCATACAATTGTGGGCCGTTGACGTACGGCATGATGCCATACTGTTGCAACGCTTCTTTCTCCAGCTCATTGGCCCGCTCGATTTGTTCCTCCTGGGTGGGCAGCTGCTGGAGTTCGGCGATCTTTTTATCCATTTCGGGCGTGCCGGTGCCGGACTTATTCAGCTCCGAATCGGAGGCATACACCTGTTTGAAATAGGCAACACCATAGGGGTCGTAGGAGGTGAAACCGCTGGTGAGCACGTCGAATTCGCGTTCCGCTATCACCTGGGAGAAATCCGAGCTGGGGCGTTCTGCAACCTGCAAATCCACCCCAATGTCTTTCATCATTTTCTGCATGGCGGCCGCGGTGCTCTTTACCAGCTGGCTGTCGCCAAACGTGACGTAGCGGAGCGTGAGTTTCTTGCCGTCCTTCTCCCGGATGCCGTCGCTGCCTTCGGTCCAGCCGGCCTCGTCGAGCAGCTGCTTGGCCTTGTCCTGGTCGTAGGTCACGAGGCCACCGAAATTATCCTGGTACCCTTTCTGGTTTTGGAACAGTGCGAACGAGCCCGGCAGGTTTTCCGTGTAATCCATGCCATTGAATCGAACCTGTGCTAATGTTTCCCGGTCCATGCCGGTGAACACGGCCTCCCGCACCTTCACGTCCTCCAGGGTTGGGGTTTTCGCATTGAGCGTCACCAGGTAGTTTGATGGGCGCAGCGTGCCCCGGAGGGTGGTGTCCTTCACGGTTTTCGCCACCGCCAAATGATCCTTATTGGTGATCTCGACCGCATCCACCTCGCCGGCCTGATAGGCATTAATGGTGGCCTGGGATTCCATCTGCCGGTATGTTACCTTGTCCAGCTTGGGTTTCTCCCCCCACCATTTTTCATTGGGCACAAACGAAACGGTGCCGCTGTTGTAGTCAAACTTATCTACCTTATATGGGCCGGCGCCCCACTCCGGGTGCGGGTTTTTCAAATAGCCCTCGTTGAACGTTTGGGCGTCCACCACCGCCGGGTGCAGCACCCGGTCGAACAGGGCCTGCCACCAGGGGTATGCCTGCTTGTAGGTCACCACGGCTTGTTTGTCGGATTCGCCGGCGGTGACGCTTTCGATCTGGTCGTAGCCGTCCGTGGAATTCGCCACCACATCCGGGTTTTCCGCATTGCTGAACTTCCACATGGTTTCGAAGACCCGCCAGTCGATGGGGGTGTCGTCGTTGAAGACCGCGTCCGGGTTGATGTCGTAGGTGACGACGGTTTTCCCATCCACCTCCTCATCCTTCACGTTGGTGAGGTATGCCGGGTTGGGGTGCCACGTGCCGTCGCCGTCGGCGAGCGTCATTTGCGGGTTATACCACCGCCACAGGGTGGTGCCATCCACAATGGCGTTACCGTGCAATGAATTGGATTGCTCGGGAACCTCCAGGATTGGCAGGGTGAGCTCCCCACCATCCTTGATTTGGTCGCGCTCCAGCGGGTTATAGTCGCCGTTGGGTTTGATCTCTACCGTTGCCGCCGGCCCGTAATCGACGTTTTTCTTATTCGAGGTGCAACCGCTGAGCATGAGGCTGGTGGCCGCCACCACGGCAACCACCGACATCACGGATGATCGTTTCATGGCAATCAACTCCTTATATTTACTAGTGCCGCACACCTTGCGGGTGTGCGGTCAGAACGAAAACTGTGTGCGGTCGCTACTTGGCCCAGCCAATGTTTTCTTTGGGCACAACGGCGAACGCCAGCGCCCCATAGTTAGCGAGCGTCTTCTTCGACGCCACAAGCCGCGGCCCATTCGCATACGGCATGATGCCATACTGCTTAAAAGCTTCTTTCTCCAGCTCGTTGGCTTTTTGGATCTGCTCTTCCTGGGTGGGCAGCTTCTCTAACTCCGCGATCTGCTCATCCAACTCCGGCGTGCCGGTGCCCGACTTATTCACCTGCGAATCCGACCCATAGGTGTACTTGAAATACATCACCCCATAAGGGTCGTAGGAGGTAATGCCGCTGGTGAGGAAATCAAAATCCAGGTTGGCAACCACCTTGGAGAAATCCGAGCTGGGGCGCTCCGAAATCTGCAAATCCACCCCAATGTCTTTCAACATTTTCTGCGTCGCCGCCGCCATGCTCTTCCCCTGGTTATCGTCGCCGAACGTCACATAGCGCAGCGTGAGCTTCTCACCATCCTTCTCCCGGATGCCGTTGCTACCAATCGCCCAGCCGGCGTCGTCAAGCAACTGCTTGGCCTTCGCCTGATCGTATTGCACTACCGACCCGAAATTATCCTCATAACCCTTCTGGTTTTGGAACATCACAAACGACCCGGGCAGATTCTCCTTATAGCCCAACCCATTAAACCGGATCTGGGCCAGCGTTTCCCGGTTAATGCCGGTAAACAGGGCTTCCCGCACCTTCACGTCTTCCAAATTCGGCGCCTTACTGTTGGCGGTGAGCACCCAGTGGGTGGGCTGCAACGTGCCCTGAATATTCACATCCTTCAGGCTTTTCGCCACCGCCAGCCGATCCTTATCGGACACCACCGTGGCATCAATCTCCCCGGACTGGAACGCATTAATAGCGGCCTGCAATTCCATCCGCCGATACGTCACCTTGTCCAGCTTGGCCTTCTCCCCCCACCACTTTTCATTGGGCACAAACGAAACGGTGCCGCTGTTATAGTCAAACTTATCCACTTTATACGGGCCCGAACCCCACTCCGGGTGCGGATTCTTCAAATAGCCCTCATTAAACGTTTGCGCATCCG
>CAJZGD010000201.1 GCA_915275065.1 uncultured Corynebacterium sp.
CGGGCCAATAGTGTTTTAAGGAGCGGTTATGCCGGTGGTGAGTTCGTCGGAGTTGTCGCAGCGGCGGCAGGAGATTTTGGATGGGGCGCGGCGGTGTTTTGCGGAGCATGGTTATGAGGGGGCGACGGTGCGCCGGTTGGAGGAGACGATTGGGAAGTCGCGGGGGGCGATTTTTCATCATTTTGGGGATAAGGAGAATTTGTTTTTAGCGTTGGCGCGCGAAGATGCGGCGCGGATGGCTGAGGTGGTGGCGGCGAATGGGTTGGTGGAGGTGATGCGGGATATGTTGAAGCATCCCGAGCGGCATGATTGGTTGGCTACCCGGTTGGAGATTACGAAGATGTTGCGGACGGATCCGACGTTTCGGATGCGGTGGCAGGAGCATCAGAAGGTGTTGGATGATGCGGTGCGGGCGCGGTTGACGGCGAATGCGCGGCGGGGTGGGTTGCGTGGTGATGTTGAGATTGGGGTGATTCACACGTATCTTGAAACGGTGCTTGATGGTTTTATCACTCGGTTGGCTTCGGGTGCACCTATGGATGATTTGGAGGCCGTGTTGCATTTGGTGGAGTCGAGTGTGCGGAGCCAGTCGTCGGTTGAGTAAGGGAATATGTGGGATGTTTTTGTTTGTGTCGTTGCGGCCGGCTGGTGAGTTGTATCATCAGGTGGCGGTGACGGAGTTTGCGGATTTTGTGCGGGCTACGGGTGTGGTTGATTGTGAGCATCGGATTATTGCGGGGATATCTGATGAGGTGGGGGATGTGTCGGGGTTTGCTGGGGTGATTGTGGGGGGTAGTTCGTTGAATGTGACGAATGATGCTTATGATGCGTATCAGGTGCATGTGCATCGGCAGTTGCGGTTGCTTGTCGACGCTGCTACGCCGGTGTTTTTCATTTGTTTCGGGGCCGGCTGGTTGGCAGATGCTACCGGGGGTCGGGTAGATCGGTCGCATGCGGAGTCGAGTGGGGCAAGTGTGGTGGAGTTATTGCCTGCCGCATTGTCGGATCCGGTGTGTGGGGGGTTGCCGGATCGGTTTGTGGGGTTGACGGGGCATACGGAGTCGATTGCTGAGGTTGGGCCGGGGGTGACGGTGTTGGCGTCGGGGCCGACGTGTCCGGTGCAGCTTTTCCGGTGGGGTGGGAATAAGTGGGCGTCGCAGTTTCATTGTGAGATGGATGCGGCGGCGATGGAAGCCCGCATGCGGTTTTTTATTGACTATGGTTATTTTTCCCGGGCGGATTTCGCGTCGATTGTGGCGTCGTTGGGTTCGGTTGATGTGCGGTGGGCGCATCGGGTGTTGCAGAATTTTATTTCGTATTGTTTGAGTGAAAGAGTTGCTGATGTTGCCGTTTTTGCTTCTTAGTCACCGGCCGGAGGATGAGGCTGCGCATGCGGAGCATCATTCGTTTCGGCAGATCATGGGGTTGCGTTCCGAGGAATTGGTGCAGGTGCGGATGAACCTGGAGCAGCCGGAGATTGATTTCGCGGATTATTCGGGCATTATTTTGGGTGGGGGGCCGTTTAATAATACGGATATGCGGAAGTCGGTGGTGCAGCGGCAGGTGGAGGCGTATGTGACTCCGATTGTGTCGCGGGTGGTTGCTGAGGATTTCCCGTTTTTGGGGGCGTGTTATGGGATTGGGGTGATTGGTTCCGTGGTGGGGGCGACGGTAAGTCGGGTGTTTGGGGAGAAACCAGCGTGTATTACGGCGTCGTTGACGCCGGAGGGGGCGAGGGATCCTTTGTTGGCGGGAATGCCGGCACTATTTGACACGTTGGTGGGGCATGTGGAGGCGGTTGAGGTGCTGCCTGATGAGGCGACGTGTTTGGTGAATGGGACCGATTGCCCGGTGCAAATGTTTAAGGTGGGGTCGAATGTGTATGCGACCCAGTTTCACCCCGAGTTGGAGTTGCGGACGTTTATTCAACGGTTGCAGATTTATGCGGATAATGGGTATTACGAGCCGTATGAGTATGATGCGATTGTGGCGGGGGCGGCGGCTGCGAACCTGGAGACCGATAATCTGATTCTCCGTAATTTCCGGGATCTTTATGCCCGGTGAGGTGTGGCGGCGTAGCATGTGACGCATGTTTGCGATCATGACTGTTACCGGCATTGACCATGTGGGTATTATTGCCGCCGTGTCCACGGCCTGCGCCGAACTCAATATTAATATTCATAATGTGTCCCAGACGCTGATGGATGATTTTTTCACGATGATTTTGCATGTGGCGTTTGACGAGTCGGAGGTGGATATCACCACGATTCAGGAGAAAATGACCGAGGTGGGTGAGCGGGAGAAGCTGGTTATCCGCATTCAGTCCCAGGCCATTTTTGATGCCATGAACATTATTTAGGGGGTGTGGCATGGATTTTCATCATTCATCGGGCAATATTCTCGACACCATTGCGATGATCGAGAAGTATCGGCTGGATATTCGCACGGTCACCATGGGGATTTCCCTACTGGGGTGTATGCGGTCTTCGACGAAGGACACCTGCACGGCAGTGTATGACACGATCACGCGCCGGGCGGAGAACCTGGTGTCGGAGTGTGAGAAGATTGAGCGGGAATTGGGGATTCCCATTGTGAATAAGCGGATTTCGGTGACCCCGGTGGCGTTGATAGCTTCCCGGGAGCATGAGTTGGTTGCCCACGCGCTGGATGAGGCGGCGAAGGCTGTGGGGGTGAATTTCATTGGTGGGTATTCCGCCCTGGTGGAGAAGGGCATGTCGGAGAGTGACAGCCGGCTGATTGCGTCCATTCCTGAGGCGTTGGCGTCGACGGATGTGGTGTGTTCGTCGGTGAATATTGGTTCATCCCGGGCCGGCATCAATATGGATGCGGTGCGCACCATGGGGGAGGTTATTAAACAGGCGGCCGAGTTGACGAAGGATCGGGGGGCGATTGGGTGCGCCAAGCTGGTGGTGTTCGCCAATGCGGTGGGCGATAATCCGTTTATGGCGGGGGCGTTCCATGGGGTGGAGGAGCCGGATTGTGTGGTATCGGTGGGGGTTTCCGGCCCGGGTGTGGTGGATCGGGCGTTGGGCTCCCTGGCGGGGGCCAGCCTGGATGAGGTGGCGGAGGCGATTAAGAAGGCGGCGTTTAAGATTACGCGGGCCGGCCAGTTGGTGGGCACCATGGCGTCCCAGCGGCTTCAGGTGCCGTTCGGGATTGTGGATTTGTCCCTGGCGCCGACCGCCGAATTGGGGGATTCGGTGGCGCATATCATGGAGCACATGGGGTTGTCGCAGGTGGGGACGCATGGGACGACTGCGGCGTTGGCGTTGCTTAATGATGCGGTGAAGAAGGGCGGCATGATGGCGTGTTCCCGGGTGGGGGGGCTGTCGGGGTCGTTCATTCCGGTGTCGGAGGATAAAGGCATGATCGATGCGGTGCGGGCCGGCACTATGAGCGTCGATAAGCTAGAGGCCATGACCGCTATTTGTTCGGTGGGGTTAGACATGGTGGCCATACCTGGGGACACGTCGGCGGAGCTCATTGCGGGCATGATTGCGGACGAGGCTGCGATTGGGGTGATGAACCATAAGACCACGGCGGTGCGGGTCATTCCGGTTCCCGGCATGGGTCCGGGCGACCAGGTGGATTTCGGGGGGCTGCTCGGCTACGCCCCCATCATTCCGGTGTCCACTGTGGATAACTCGGAGTTTATTCGCCGCGGGGGGTTCATTCCCGCCCCGGTGCATGGTTTCCGCAACTAAGGAACCATAGTGGCCCGATGACCGGCACGAGTGTTGCTAGAAACCATGCGCGTTTGTGCCGGTTTGGGCGGTGGTAGAGGAAATGCCAGGCGGCGAGCTTGAGGGTGATGTCTGCTGCGATAATGATCTTTTTCACGATAGTTCCACGATCTCCATGTAGTCGTCGTTCCATAGGTCTTCGTCCCCGTCCGGGAGGATAATCACCCGTTCCGGTTCAAGGGCCCGCACCGCGCCGGGGTCGTGGGTGACCAGGACGACCGCGCCGGTGTAGGTGCGGAGGGCTTGGAGTACTTGTTCCCGGGAGATGGGGTCGAGGTTGTTTGTGGGCTCGTCGAGCAGTAACACGTTTGCCCGGGATGATACCAGGGCGGCGAGTGCCAGGCGGGTTTTCTCCCCACCGGATAGGGTGCCGGCCGGTTGTTGGAGTTGTTCCCCGGAGAACAGGAATGCGCCCAGCAGGCTCCGTAGGTCTTGTTCGACGGCGTCGGGGCAGGCGGCGATGGTGTTTTCCCACACGGTTTTGTTCGGGTCAATGGTGTTGTGTTCCTGGGCGAAATAGCCGATTTTCAGCCCGTGCCCGGTCACGATGCCGCCCGCCCCGTCGGTGTGCTCCTCCCCCGCCAGAAGTCGCAGCAGGGTGGTTTTTCCGGCGCCGTTAAAGCCCAGCACTACCACGCGGGATTGCTTATCGACGGCTAAATCCACCCCTGCGAACACCTCCAGGGAGCCGTACATTTTCGTCAACCCGGTGGCCTGCAAGGGGGTTTTCCCACAGGGGGCGGGGGTGGGGAAAGAAATGTGGGCCACCCGGTCTTTTTGGCGAACCTTGTCCGCGGAGCCCACCAGCCGGTCGGCGCGGGCCAGCATTTGTTTAGCGGCCGCCGCTTTTGTGGCTTTCGCCCCGAACCGGGCC
>CAJZGD010000202.1 GCA_915275065.1 uncultured Corynebacterium sp.
CCAACACCAGCGGGCCGGTGGTTTCCGGAATCGACTCGTATCCTTCGGTCTCAAACCCCACCTGCACATACATGGCATCCAACTCCGCCGGGGTCACACCGGCGAAATCTGGAAGCAAACCCTGAACCCAACTCTGAGTAATAAGCATTATCCCAATATCTCCTTTATGCCTGGATTCCGAAAGGTGCAGTGAAACGAATATCGCCCTCCACCATGTCCCGCATGTCATTCAGCCCATTGCGGAATTGCAATGTACGATCCACCCCAATACCAAACGCAAACCCGGTATAGACCGCCGGATCGATACCCGCAGCACGCAGCACATTCGGGTTCACCATGCCACAACCACCCCATTCGATCCAGCCAGCCCCACCCTTCTTCTGCGGGAACCACACATCCACCTCGGCGGACGGCTCCGTGAACGGGAAATAATTAGCGCGCATCCGGGTACGAGTCTCCGCGCCAAACAACGCTTTTGCTAAATGGTCGAGCGTGCCCCGCAAATGCGCCATCGTCAACCCTTCAGCCACAGCTAGGCCCTCAACCTGGTGAAACACCGGCGTATGCGTGGCATCCAACTCATCGGTGCGAAACACCCGACCCGGGGCCACCACATAAATCGGCAAATCCTGCGACAACATGGTGCGCATCTGCACCGGCGACGTGTGCGTCCGCAGCACCTGCCGCGACCCCTCGTGAGAAACATGGAACGTGTCCTGCAAAGTGCGCGCCGGGTGATCCGGCACAAAATTTAAGGAATCGAAATTGAAATACTCCGCCTCCACCTCTGGACCATCCGCCACCTCGTAGCCCATGGAAACAAAAATATCCGTGATCGTCTCCAACAGTGTCGTGATCGGGTGCAGCGCCCCCACCTGCCGTCGGGTGGTAGGCACGGTAACATCCACCCGCTCAGCAATCAAAACCTCGGTGTTCCGCTTCTCCTCCAGGGCGGTTTTAGCGCTGGCGTACGCCTTCTCCGCCTCGCCCCGCGCCTGATTGACAAGCCGTCCGGCATCCTTCCGCTCATTCTTCGGCAACGACCCCAACGCACGCCGTGCCTGTGAGATAGGCGCATCATCACCCAAATGTTCCCTGCGGGCGACAGCCAATTCTTCGAGGTTAGTCGCAGCAGCAAAGGCTTGCCGCGCGGCCTCCACAGCTTCGGTCAGCTCGGACACGGATTCTCCTTGGTAAATCGATAAAAATGTAACTCATCCATAATAGCGACTAGTTTGCAAACCACCAAGATCACGAATGGGGGTGAATTTGATCAAAATCACATTTCTTCTTTCTTCAGGTTTTACTAGGGTATAAAGCATGGAAACGCTTTACGACGCCTACTGCACCGCACAACGCAGCGGTGCCGCGCTTGTTGCGCATGTGCGTCGTCAAGGCCTGAAAAAGCACCAAATCGCCCGGGATTTCCGCATCACCCAAAAAGAAGCAGACCTTTATATCTGGTTGGGCCACCAATTCACCGCCAAACTCCTCATGCTCGCTGCCGAGAAACAGCTATCCGTCAGCCAACTCCAGGTAGTAGCCAAGGCCGCGAATAAGGCCAGCGCTAACCTCGTCGACAAGCAAGCGCTGCGGCAAGAATTCATTAACCACGCCGCCACCTGCACCGTCGACGAACTGCACCTCTACGTCAACACCCGGGTGCTCGAAGTCAACAGTGGGCGCGCGCCGCGGAAAGCCGCAACCGGTATATCCAAACAAGCTGACGCCGACGGCATGGGCCACATCCACGCCGCCATGCCCTACCACGAAGCTAAAAAAGTCAGCGCCATCCTCGACACAGACGCCAAAAAACTCCGGCGGCTCAACCCCAACCTCGGCTACGCGGAAGCCCTCACCCACGCGCTCATCAACCGGGTCACCGCCCCCAGCGCCGACAGCAGCCCAACCAACACCCCCTGCTTCCTCTTCCCGCTCCAAGCGGACGCCACCTACTTCGCGGACGGCACCGTCGCCTTCACCAACGGCTCCACCCGCCCCCTCAAAGAACTAGTCGACGAACAACTCAGCGACTATGGCTACGTCATCGTCACCGCACTGGACGAAAACGGCGTCCCCACCGTCGCCACCTCCTACCTCTGCCGACGCCGCAACCCCGACGGTGGCGGCCGGGATAAACAACGAAGCTTCAGCCCCTGGCAAAAATTCATCAGCACCGCCGAATACCTGTGCTGCATGCACCCCGATTGCAGCTATCCGGCAATCTCCAGCCAGGGCCACCACCTCAAAGCCTGGACCAATGGCGGGCCCACCACCATCACCAACTGTGTGCCCCTCTGCGGCCCCCACAACGCCCAAAACGACGACAACCCCGACAAACACTGGCACAACGGTCACGCCATCAAAGACCCCGCCACCGGGCGTGTCGGCTGGCAATTCACCCGAGGCGGGCCCATCTACCACAACAAAAACCCGCTCATCCGCAAAGGAATGCGGGAATGGGCACTCGCCCACTACGGATTCATTTCGATGACTCCCATAAACAAATAGACGCCGCGGTAGCCAAATTCAACGACTCCGCCGAACCCTTAATGGGAATCGCTACCCGGTGATCGGCCAACTCCATAAGCTCCGGCCCCAACCCATGCGCCTCATTGCCAAACAACCAGGCAGTAGGACGGGCCAGGAGCTCATTAGCCGTGCTCAAATCCACCTCACCATCAGCCGCCGTCGCCATCAACTGCAGCCCCCGGCCTTTCAGCAGACGCAGCACCTCCCCCACATCCCGCGACCGCGCCACCGGCACATGAAACACCGACCCCGCCGAAGCCCGCACCGCCTTCGAAGACTGCGGATCCACCGTATCCCCCGCAAAAATCACCGCATCCGCCCCCAAAGCATCAGAAACCCGCACCAACGTACCCGCATTCCCCGGATCATTCGTACCCACTGCCACAGTCACCAACCGGGGACTACGACCCAATGCCTCCCCCACCCGCCACAACACCGGACGGCACACCGCAAAAATCCCCGGTGCCGTCGTGGTATCCGCCAACGACCGGGCCGCCCCCGCAGTAATCGGGTGCACAAACACCTGCATATGGCCCGCAGCCACCACAATATCCGCAAACCGCTTCGCAGCCTCCGCGGTCACAAACACATCGGTGGCGGAACCCGTAGCAACAGCGGCCTCTACGGAGTTGGAGCCTTCGACGATGAACCTCCCCTCCTTTCTTCTGACCGCTGTCCGATGTAGCTTTGCTGCTTTGACGATGCGGGGGGTGCGTTCGGTAAACGCTTCAGTGAAGTCCAGGCTGCTCATTCACCTTATGGTAGCAGGTAGCAAAAACTCCACCACTCCCCTTCTGGGAAGCGGTGGAGTCAGAATGTTTTAGGCAGCCTTGGGGGCATTCACATCTTCCGGCAGCGCGGCCTTGGCGGCCTCGCAAATCACGGAGAACGCGGCGAAGTCGTTCACCGCAAGGTCGGCCAGGATCTTCCGGTCTACTTCAATTTCGGCCAGCCGCAGGCCCTGGATCAACCGGTTGTAGGTAATACCGTTCATGCGGGCGGCAGCGTTGATGCGGGTGATCCACAGTTTGCGGAATTCCGATTTACGGGCCCGGCGGTCACGGTAGGAGTAGGTCATGGAGTGCAGCCATTGTTCCTTGGCCTTGCGGTATAGGCGGGAACGCTGCCCCCGATAGCCCTTGGCTGACTTGAGAATCTCGCGACGTTTCTTCTTGGCGTTTACTGAGCGCTTAACACGTGCCATTGTTTACAACTTTCCTTACAGCAATAGATTATGTGGTGGATTAAGCCTTGCCCAGGAGACGCTTGACGCGCTTGGTGTCGGCTGGGGCTACATCCGTCGTTCCCTTCAGGCGACGGGTGCGTTTCGACGGCTTCCCTTCCAGGAGGTGGCGTCGATTAGCCCGCTCGCGGCGTAGTTTGCCGGAACCAGTGGTCTTGATCCGCTTAGCGGTGCCCTTGTGGGTTTTCTGCTTCATGGGATTAAACGTCCTTCTAACTTTTAGGTCTCTACTTTTTGCCTTTGCGCACTGGGCCGAAGACCATGGTCATATTGCGACCATCTTGTTTGGGCTTCGATTCCACAATGCCGTAATCGGCAACATCCTCTGCCAGTCGGTCTAAAAGCCGGGTACCGAGCTCCGGTCGGGACTGCTCCCGGCCCCGGAACATGATGGTGACTTTTACTTTGGACCCTTTTTCGAGGAAGCGGATCACATTGCTCTTTTTTGTCTCGTAATCGTGATCGTCGATCTTGGGACGGAATTTTTGCTCCTTGACCACAGTTTGCTGCTGATTTTTGCGAGCTTCACGAGCCTTTTGAGCCTGTTCGTATTTGAACTTGCCATAGTCCATGATCTTGCAAACCGGCGGCTTGGCGTTGGGGGCGACCTCAACGAGGTCGAGGTCGGCGTCGTAAGCAAGTTTGCGTGCATCTTCAATATGCACGATGCCAACCTGCTCCCCATTAGGTCCAACAAGTCGAACCTCGGGTACTCGGATTCGCTCATTAATGCGAGCTTCAGCGCTGATGGGAACTCCTCAAGTAGCAAAGTGGATTATGTGATCTACCGTTATTCGCCAGCGATTCCCGTGACATACGAAAAACCCGTTTGCTTCTTCAGGAGCA
>CAJZGD010000203.1 GCA_915275065.1 uncultured Corynebacterium sp.
CCCCGAACTACCGCGACATCCGCTCCCTGACCGCCCGGCGCGTCGACAGCGTGGGGGTGGTGCGGCATCGTGGCTGGTCCGGCCTGACCGCCCATGATGTTGCGGACATCGTTGGGGTCGACGTGGTGGGGGAGTTGGGGACCGTGTCGCAGGTGCCTCGGGTGGCGGAGACCACCGGGATTCGCACCCTGGGGGCGCTGCCCCGCGCGCTTCGCAAGGCTGTTCGATGCGTGTTGCCGCAGGAGGTGGCCTAAATGCCGGTTGATGCTGCGGTTATTGCCGACAAGGTGCAGCGGGTGTTGGCCGCGGTGCCCGCGGAGCAGGCCTGCGACCCTGGCTATGTGGCCCACACCATTCGGGCGGAGGCTGGTGGCATCATGAGTGATGTCGAGGTGTTGTCGGTGTTGCGGAAGCTGCGCCACGATTCGGTGGGGGTGGGGCCGTTGGAGCAGGTGCTTTCCCTCCCGGGGGTCACGGATGTGCTGGTGAATGGCACCCAGGGGGTGTGGTTTGATCGGGGTCGTGGCCTGGAGGCAGCCGATATTGGGTTTGCGTCGGAGCGGGAGGTGCGGCAGTTAGCCACCCGGCTTTTGGTGTCGGCCGGTCGCCGGCTGGATGATACGCAGTGTTTCGCCGATGGGCAGTTGTCGCGTGATGATGGTTCTAGTGTGCGGGTGCATGCGATTTTGTCGCCGCCGGCCCAGGGCGGGACGTGTATTTCGCTGCGGGTGTTGCGCCACGCCGTCACTAGTCTCGAAACTTTGTGTGAGCGGGGGACAATGTCCGGGCCCACAAAAGCGTGTTTGCAGCAGCTGGTGGCGGCGCGCCGCTCCTTCCTGGTCATCGGGGGAACCGGCAGCGGTAAAACCACATTATTGGCCGCCCTGCTGGGGGAGGTGAGCCACCGGCAGCGCATCATTTGTATCGAGGACACCGCCGAGCTGCGGCCGAACCATCCCCACATTTTGGGGCTGGTGTCCCGCGGCACCAACACCGAGGGCAAGGGGGCGATCACCATGGCCGATTTGCTCAAGCAGTCCCTGCGGATGCGGCCCGACCGGATTGTGGTGGGGGAGATCCGGGGCGCGGAGGTCATCGACCTCTTGGCCGCCCTGAACACCGGGCACGACGGGTGTGCCGGTACCGTGCACGCGAATTCCCTGCTGGAGGTGCCGGCCCGCCTGGAGGCGCTGGCAGCCCGGGGCAATATGGGCCGCGACCAGCTCATGTCCCAGCTTGCTGCCGCGAAACCCGTGGTGCTTGCTATGCGACGCCAGGCCGACGGCCGGCGGGTCTTGCACCAAATCGGGGTGCTTTCCGGGATTCCCACCACCGTGACGGTGCTGTGGGATGTGGAAACCATGGCTCAGCCGAATATTGATTGGGCGGCGGTGCAGCAATGATATCCATGCTGGTTCCGGCCGCCCTCGGTTCGGCGGGCCTGCTGCTGTGCGCCCCCACCAGCGGGGTTGGTCGCTTGACGACGCCCCGTCACCGGTGGGTGGCCCGGCTGGGCGAACTGGTGCGCAACCACCCGTACCAGCCGGCCATCGGCGGCGTGGTGCTGGGGGCCGTCACGGTGGGGCGGCATTTCCCCACCCTGGTTGCCGCAGGTTTCGCTGGTGGCACCGCAATGATGATGCTGCGGCGGATGCGGGCGCGTCGTCAAGCAGCCCGGCAGCGCGCCGAGAGCGCCACCATGCTCACGCTCATCGTGGGGGAGTTGCAGGCCGGTGCCACCATGGGTGCCGCCCTCACCGCCTGCCTGCCGACCCTCACCGAACCCGAACTTCGGCGCGAAATCACTGTGGCCGCCCGCCGCTGCGCCACCGGTGGCTCCGCCGGCGCCGAACTGGAACAATCCCCCATCCTGGCGCTCAGCCTCATGGGCCATGCGTGGCGCATCGCCGAAACCAACGGTATGGCCCTCGCCGGGGTGCTTGACAACATTCGCCACCGCATCGACCACCAAAACCGGCACGAATCCCGCACCAAAGCCGCACTTCAGGGCGCGAATGCCACCGCCATCGTGTTGGCGCTCCTGCCCCTGCTGGGCATGGTGATGGGCCACGCCATTGGGGTGAACGTGCCGGCCTTCCTCACCGGTGGCGGTGTTGGCGGTCTCATTCTCATCGCCGGCGTGAGCGCCGAATGCGCCGGCATTCTCTGGTCCGATCATATTATTCAGAAAGCCCACTCATGCTCATCGTCAGCTCCTTCCTCATCCTCTGTGCCCTCTTCCTCACCCGCGGCCAGCCCGCATCCCGGCTAGGCCCGGCAGAAAATGCTGGTCGGCGAGGCGTGGGATCGCGGTGCGCCGCGTGGGCGCGCGCCGGGCCGGCCGGGCGGCTCTACCGGTGGTGGCTGGCGAAGCTCGCCCCCACCCCCAACCCGCTCGATACCGCCGCGGACCTGGAACTGTTTGTTGCGTGCGTGTCCGCTGGCCTCAGCCCGGCGCGGGCCGCCGCCGCGGTCGCCACCACCAGTTCTTGTGCCGCGTGGCGGAGTACCGCCAGCCTCCTGTCCCTGGGGGTCGACGCCGACCGGGCGTGGCGGGAACTCGCCCAGGCCCCCGGTTTGGGTGAGCTGGCCGCCCTGGCGCGCAGCTCCCACCACTCCGGCGCCGGGTTGTCGAACGGGTGTTCACGGATCGCGGCGCGGTTGCGTGACGACGGTGCCGACCATGCCACCGCCGAGGCCGAACGCGCCGGGGTGCTCATCGCCCTGCCCATGACCCTGTGTTATTTGCCGGCTTTCTTTCTCCTGGGCCTTGCCCCCATGGTCATCAGCCTGGGAACCAGTATTCTTTCCTCCCACTAGTTTCTTGTAAAGGAACCCACCATGAGTCGCCTCATGCATCTCCCTGTCACTGCCACTACTACCCTCATGGCCGCCACCATGAACCTGCTCACCAACATGTTTGAACGCCTTGGTCGGTTCGATAATGACGAGGGGACCACCACCATCGAGTACGCTATGGCGGCCCTCGCCGCGGCCGCGCTCGCCGGCGTTCTCTATGTGATCGTCACCTCGCCCACCGTGCACGATGCTCTCCAGGGCATTATCACGAACGCCCTCTCCAACACTCCCTAACCATCATGTTGGGAAACGATGATGGTGCCGTCACCGTCGAAACCGCTATTGCCACCGGCGCCCTGATCGCGGTGTTCACCACCTTGGTTGCCGGCCTGGTGGCTGTGGGCGCTCACCTTGCCGCCATCGACATTGCCGGCGCGGCCGCCCGGGCCTACACCATTGGCGTGCCCTACGAGTCGCCCCGGGGTGCCGTCACCGTCACCGAATCCGGTGGGCTGGCCACCGCCACCGCCGTCGTGCCCAGCCCCCTGGGGGCCCAAACCGCCCGCGCTATCTTCCCCATCGAACAAGAATTCGGAACGCCATGAGCGGGCTCACCACCCTGCGTGACGACGACGGCAGCGCCACCATCACCACTGCCGGCCTCATCGTCGCCCTCATCCTCGTGGTCCTGGCCCTCACCCACGGCATCCGAGGCACCATTGCCAGCCACCACGCCAAAGTCGTGGCAGACCTCAGCGCCGTGGCCGGCGCCTACGCCGCCTACACGGGTGTCGACCCTTGCGACACGGCCGCCACCGTCGCCCGTCGTAACGCGGCAACCCTCAACCACTGCGCTACCAGCGGCGACGACGTCACCGTGACCATTCTCGACGCGCCAGCCCGCGCCGTCGCCACCGCCGGCCCACGCTAATCGCCCAACATCGAACATATTTTCTGCAACAGGGCGATTGCGCCGCGCTTGTCCAACGGCTGGTTTCCATTCCCGCACTTCGGCGACTGCACGCACGACGGGCACCCCGACTCACACCCACAGCCCGCCACCGTCACCGCGGTCGCCGAAACCCACTCGCCAAACCGGGAAAACCCGCAGTCCGCAAACCCCGCCCCGCCCGGATAGCCGTCATACACAAACACCGTGGGCAGTCCCGTGTCCTGGTGCAACGCCGTCGACACCCCACCAATATCCCACCGGTCACAGGTCGCCACCAGTGGCAAAAGCCCAATCAGCGCATGCTCCATCGCATGCAGCGTGCCCGGCACATCCTGAATCCCCAACTCCGCCAACACCACCGGATCTATCGTGATCGCCACCGCCCGAGTCACCAGCGACTCCGGCGGCATACCCAACGGCACCGCCGCCAGGGTCGCCCCGCCCGGATCCCGCACCACATAGCCCGTCACCTGCCGGGTCACCTCCACCAGCATATTCGCCACCCGCAGCCCCGGTGCCACATCATCGCATGCCGCATCAGGCGCCGATGCCACCCGAATCGTCGTCGACGACAGCGCCTGTGTGAAATAATCCGGCACCTCCTCATGCACCAACGCCACGCCCTCCGCCAGCGATAACTCATCCACCACATAGCTACGCCCCTGATGCAAATACACCGCGCCCGGATGCACCTGGTTCGCCGCCTGGCCAGCATCGACCGTGCCCACCACCCGGCCCGTCGCCGACTCCACAATCGTGACCTCCCGGCCCGAACCCCGCACGCTCACCACCCGATGCGGGTCCGGCTGCCCCGGCGGCACCGCCGCATAATATCCCCG
>CAJZGD010000204.1 GCA_915275065.1 uncultured Corynebacterium sp.
GCTCCGGCCTCGGGCGAAGCCGCCAATAAACCCAGCGCCACCCCCAGCCGCGATAGCGCTCACCTCGCCACCGGGACCGGCCGGACCAGCAGCAATGCAGAGCCGAACGCGGGTTCGAATACTGGCAACCGAGGCAACTCGCAAAACCGGAGCGGAACCGCGAAAAACACGACGGAAACGGCCTCGCACAATAAGGTCAAAGCCACCGGCTTCACCGCCCAACCTACCACCGCTCCCAATAATGGTGGCCTCTTCGACAAAAACGCTGACGAAGCCATCCCCACCTCCATCTCGGCGGCCGGATCCATTCCCTATATCGGATTCTTCGTGGGTGGGGCAATCCTGCTCGTAGGCATGACTGCCATTAACGCCTGGCTTTACGTGCAACGCAATGATTCGCGTCGGGACCGGTACCGCGATCGTCGGGATCTTGATCGGGATCGAGATCGCGATCGTCGTGACCGGTGGGACGACGAACAGCTGGACTAGTGCAGGTTTACTGTCGGGGGTGCGGTGCGGCATGACACCGCCACCAGCAGTGATGGCGAGCCACTTATTTCTCGCATAGGTCTCTTATTCTTCATTGCGGTGCTGTCAACAGAATCGATACAGTCATACCTGAGTATTATTTTTCCGTAACCAGGGATAGAATAGTCGCCATGAAAGATTACTTTATCTCTGATCCGCACTTTGGCCACCGATTCGTTTCCCGGTTACGGGGGTTCGACGACCCCTATAAGCACGACCGCTATCTTTATGAACAATGGATGGATAAGTTACCATCCAATGAGCGTATCCGCTTATGGATGCTTGGCGACCTTTACTGCGGCAAACCTCCGGCGGAGGAAAAAGCCCTGCGATTTATTGCCCAATTCCGCGACGATCTTCTTGCCCGCAAAAACACCGACATGTGGATGGAAGCACTATTAGGTAACCACGACCAGGCTCATCCCATGAAGCGAAATAATTTACGCTCCTTACGTAACTTCAACCGAGTATTCGACAGCGTCCAAACCGTGGCGCGGTACTCGCTTAACGGCTCATTAGTAATGCTGCACCATTTCCCGTACTCCGGCGACTACGAGCCGGAAAAAACCATGCAATTCCGCCTGCACGATCTCGGGCAAACCCTTATCCACGGGCATACCCATTCCGGTGAACAAATCTCCTGGTCCGACAAGGGCACCCTCCAGGTGAACGTCGGGGTAGAGGCCTGCCCCGGTTTCGCACCAATGAGCAGCGAGGAGGTAGCCAAGGTCATTGCCGAGGCTAGCCGCCAAAAACCAAAATCCCCGCAAAAACAGGAGGTTTAGTGGGGCAGTGCGGTAGTGTCAGTATGATGCTCGTATGCTGACAACAATCGCATTCGTGTTTATCTCCCTCGTAGCCCTACTGCACGTATACATTTTTTACCTAGAAGTATTTGCGTGGGAGAAGCCCGCCGCTCGAAAGGTATTTGGTGAGGCCTCGGCCGAAGAGCTGGCAATAACTCGATTCTTCGCATACAACCAGGGCGTATATAACCTCTTGCTGGCAATCATCGCCGGCGTTGGGGTAGCCATGCGCAATCCCGCCCTAATGCTGGCCGGGGCCGGTTCCATGATTGTGGCTGCTGCCGCGTTGGCACTCAAGTCCCCGAAACATCGTGGGGCGGCCGTGAAGCAATGCGCGTTCGCGGTCATTGGCGTTGCCTGCCTGGTGGCATCACTCCAATCCGCATAACTGATAGAGCCTGCCCGGTTGATTGCTTTGAAGCTTATTCAGCCGCTGGGAAAACTCAGCTACCCCAATAGGTGAAAAATCAGAAAGAACATGCCATTTACCCTGTTTTTTCTTGGTATTGTGCTTGCCGGAATATCACAATAAACTTGAATTAGTTTTTGTTTATATTGTGGATTGAGGTTGTGTGTTATGCGAAAAATAGTTTCTCTTATTGCCGCAGTGGTGGTGTCCATTGGGGCACTAACACCAGTGGCACAGGCGGACGATATTTTCAACGGCGGTCGTTCCAGTGGTGGTTCTTCGCAATTGATCCCACCTGGCATTACGGGACCTGAGCTGCCGGAGATTGACGGATCGGTGGACCTTACAAAGTATGTGGGCAAGTGGTACCAGGTTGCGGCTGTTCCGCAGCCATATACGCTTCAGTGCACGAATAACACCACTGCTGAGTACAAGTTGGTGAACGATACAACCATTTCAGTGCGTAATTCATGTGGTACTTCGTTGGGCAAGCAGTCCTTTATTGATGGCTCGGCAACCGTGCGGTCGAAGGCTTCGCTGCGGGTGAATTTCCCAGGTGTGCCGTTCCAAAAAGAAGATGGTGCAACGAACTACCGGGTAACGTATCTGGCTGATGACTACTCGCTGGCGATCGTTGGTTCCCCGAATCGGTCAGCTGGTTTCGTGCTCTCCCGCACGCCGCAATTGTCGAAAGAGCAGTGGCAGATGGTTCGTTCCACCGTTGAATCGCGTGGCTGGTGGCCGTGTGCATTCTTGACCGTGCCAATGGCAGGTGGCCGCGGTGACACCGTGCCTGTGTGCAGCTTGTAGATAAAAAGTACATGCTAGCGGTGCCGTGGATACGGGTTATTCCACACTGCATTGCCGAGGTGGCCCCAGTGTCCCACCTGGCTGCACATGTGCTGAGCTGGAGTTTGGTGAGGGGAGTAAACTCTAGCTCAGCATCTTTGCAGCCACACTTGAAGGTGGTGTGATCATGGCGAAAGATATATTTCAACGGGTGGCTGACGAAGCCCGTCCACCGGCAATATGGAGTCGGCCAGGGTGCGGTCCACCTGACTATGCTGTTCGTGTGCTTTTGGATGATTTAGTGGAGTCTGGTGCGTGGCTTGACCTGGAACTCAAAAGACCATTTTTAGCGTTGTGGGTGAATGATGAGGATTTCGATAATCCTGATTTAGATGATCCTATTATTGCTCTTGGGCAATCGGATCTGCGCAAATTCGCAGCAATGGATCCGGTAGTTGATTTGGAATCGCTACGAGGAATGAAGGTGAAACTCGTTTATGACGATGAAGTATAGCTTCGTCGCAAAACCCAAGCTGGACTTTCTCGATTCAGAAGGGGGTGCCGAGGCGTCGTAAAGCCAGAACTCCAGCTTCGGTCACCGTGCAACAACAAAACGCGGTGGCATGCCCGCCCGCGGCGTGAGCTCAGGGCCGAGAGCCCGCGTCGGGAATATTTGCGAATCGTACCCCCAATGTGGTTGAATAGCGGGGTTGTTCCCATGCTGCATCTTCGCGTCATGGGGGCGGCATGTACATAGACCGCGTGTGGCAGTCCAGAAATCTGTCACACATAAAATTGAGGTCAGGAGACCAAAGTGATTCAGCAGGAATCGCGTCTGAAGATCGCCGATAACACCGGTGCTCGGGAGATCCTGTGCATTCGCGTGTTGGGCGGTTCCACCCGACGCTTTGCTGGCATTGGCGACGTGATCGTCGCTACTGTCAAGGAAGCAACCCCCGGCGGTAACGTCAAAGCCGGTGAAGTTGTGAAGGCTGTTGTTGTCCGCGCCAAGAAGGAAACCCGTCGTCCCGATGGTTCCTACATTCGGTTCGATGAGAACGCTGCCGTGATTATTAAGAACGATAACGAGCCGCGTGGTACCCGTATCTTCGGCCCGGTTGCCCGTGAACTGCGTGACAAGAAGTTCATGAAGATCGTTTCGCTTGCCCCGGAGGTGATCTAACTTATGAAGGTGCATAAGGGCGATATGGTTTTGGTTATTTCCGGCCCCGACAAGGGTGCCAAGGGCAAGGTTATTCAGGCCTTCCCGCAGAAGGACAAAGTACTGGTTGAAGGCGTGAACCGGGTGAAGAAGCATGTTGCTAACTCCGCCCCGGAGCGTGGCGCTTCTTCCGGTGGCATTGTCACCCAAGAAGCCCCCATCCACGTGTCCAATGTGATGGTGCTGGACTCCGATGGCGTCCCCACCCGCGTTGGCTACCGGTTTGATGAGAACGGCAAGAAGGTCCGTGTCTCCCGTCGTACTGGGAAGGACATCTAAGCATGAGCGAGAATTACACTCCCCGGTTAAAGACCCGGTACCGTGAAGAAATCCGCACCAAACTCAATGACGAATTCAACTACGACAACGTCATGCAGATTCCTGGTGTGGTCAAGGTTGTTGTGAACATGGGTGTCGGTGCCGCTGCCCGCGACTCCAAGCTCATCAATGGTGCCTTGGAAGACCTGGCCCTGATCACCGGCCAAAAGCCCGAACTGCGGCGCGCCAAGAAGTCCATCGCTAACTTCAAGCTTCGTGAAGGCATGCCCATCGGCGCCCGCGTGACCCTGCGCGGCGACCGCATGTGGGAATTCCTGGACCGGTTGCTGACCGTGGCCCTGCCCCGTATTCGTGACTTCCGGGGCCTGTCCGACCAGCAATTCGATGGCCACGGCAACTACACCTTCGGCCTGACCGAACAGACCATGTTCTACGAAATCGACGTGGACAAGGTCGATCGGCCCCGCGGCATGGACATCACCGTCGTGACCTCTGCCACCAACAACGACGAAGGCCGAGCGCTACTGCGCGAACTGGGCTTCCCG
>CAJZGD010000205.1 GCA_915275065.1 uncultured Corynebacterium sp.
CAGCTATCATTGCCATCATCCAATCAGCCATTGGCCTGGGGTTCGCCATCATACTCATTGTGCGCGAGGCTACTGGTCAAACCGATCCCAATCTGGTCTATGAAAGTGCTCATGCGAATCGGTGGGTAGGCTATGGTACCGCTGTATTTTTCATCATTATTTTTGGTGCGGTTACTGTTGGCGCCGTGATGATGTTTACTGCGCGTCGTTGGGGTCGAGGCCCGGTCATTATGCTGGAATTATTCCTGCTCGTGGCAGCCACATACATGTTTAATGCCCAACAACATTCATTGTCCCTGGCTACTGCCGCGTCCGCTCTTCTTGGTTTGGGGCTGTTATTTAACCCACGAGCAATATCGTGGGCAGCCCAACACTATTAAGCCAATGCCATTAGAAAGGCATTAAACCTACTAACTCATTCCCCCGTTTTTCGATAATGGTATTTCCCGTAAACCCTAAGGACACCGGTCCGGAATACCCATTCCTATCAACAGGAATTTTTCGAATAATTTTTCCAGTATCCCAATCCGCCACATTCAGGCCAGATTCCGTGGGGTAGATCAGATTTTCAGCCAGGGCTATCCCCGTGCCCACTGCATCGTCAAACTCGTGGGATACCGTCATCATGCTAGGCAAAAACAGGTAGAGCCGGTTACCGTCAAACCACGTCATATTATGTGGTAGATCGGCTACTTGTGCCCCAAATACGCCCTTGTGATTGTGTACCAATGGGGATTCCGAAACCGCATGTTCATGCGTCATTTGCCCCTTGGTGTTGTAGGTCAGAATGCTGGCGCGCTCGGGTGAATAGATCGCTACCGCGCTTTCGCCAATCGCCACAATTTCATTCCCGGTGCCAGGCAGCGCAATATCGGAAGAAATTTCGGGCTTTCGGGATTCCTCTGGTGTGGTTTTTTGCAGTCGAACATATTCGTAGGTGTTGTCTTCACCAGGGCAAGCCTCTACCACAGCTAAAAGCTCTTGGCGGGTCAAAGCTGAAGAAATCTCACATTCCTCGTGAGGCTGTTGCGCGGGTTCCGCTTTGGCCGGAACATCACCATATTCCACGGTGCGCACTAGATCGCTGCGCCACAACTCCACCCGTTCCTGGGACACAATACCTACCCGGTCATTCGAACTAATGGGCACAATATCCGTGGATGCGAGCGACGATCGAGTGGCATGGTAGGTGCCGCTAGCAGAATTGATAGATACAACGTCACCGCATCCAATACCTGTTCGGAAATCCGCCACTATTGTGTTCCATGCTTTACTGAGTGAGCACAACGGCACATCCCTGGTATAAGTCCACACCACGGTGCCATTGGACGCATCCAAGGCTTGGATTGTGGTGCTGTCATCACCCTGGTTTGTCGAAATCACCAGCCCATTGAGTGCTAATGGAGCATGATTAATGCTGTCGGCAGGGGCTCGCCACGCCTCATGGTAGGTTTCGCCGATCAACGGGATTTGGGCCCCCTCGGTGTAGTCGGCATTTGCCACAGTCAGGGTGGAATTTCTAATCGGTGCAGTGAGAAACACTCCCAACACCCCGAGGATCGCGACAGCGGTGATGACACCACAAGCAATCCAATCGCGGCGGCTGCGCTGCAGGACAGGGGCCGGAATCTTCTTCGCCACTGCCTTTGCATTTGGCGTTATGGCCTCGGATGATTGCGGTGGTGTGGAATCGTTCGGTGGAACCTCGGTCGGCATCAGTGTCATTACCTCCTGGTGGTGCGGGAATTACCACGGGAATTATTGTGGGAATGATCATTATACGACCGGGATCCATGGGAACGACGGGAATCGCCAGAACGCTGGTTTCGGCCGCCCTGAGTGCCCCGGGTATTGCGGGCACCTCGGGGTTTGGCCAAACCAGCTCCCGGGCCAAGCCCATAAACACGCTTGCTCACCCCGATTTCATCCGGTGCATCTTCAGGAATGTCGAGGGCGCTAAATAATTCTGGAGAAGTACTGAACCATTGTGGTGGTTCGGGATTATCTAATTGAAGCTCATCATTGATGATTCGCCATTTTTGCAGCTCATCATAGCCAACCAGTGTGACCGCTGTTCCAGAATGGCCGGCCCTACCGGTACGTCCGATGCGGTGGACGTAGGTCATTGGGTCATCCGGGGTCTGGAAATTAATCACATGAGTCACATCATCAACATCAATGCCGCGGGCGGCGACATCAGTGGCCACCAGAATATCAACCCGATTAGCCCGGAACGCATTCAGGGACGTCTCCCGGGCGGCTTGACCTAAATCGCCATGCACCGCCCCCACGGAAAACCCTCGCTTTGCCAAGTCAGTAGCAAGATCAGCGGCACTGCGCTTTGTTCGGGCAAAAATAATGGTTTTCCCCCGATTATTGGCCTGAAGAATCTTGGCGCATGTCGCCTTTTTATCCAAGTGATGCGACTGGAATACCACCTGATTAGTGGTGGTATGCGTTTGCGGCGCATCCACATTTTCCGCCCGAATATGCACCGGTTGATGCAAAAACTCCCGCGCCAACGTCAATACCGGCCCCGGCATAGTTGCGGAAAACAGCATGGTTTGATGTTGATGTGTCAGTGCTGCTAGCAGCTTTTCGACGTCTGGAAAGAAGCCTAAATCCAACATTTCATCAGCCTCATCCAACACGAGGATAGCCACATGATCGAGACGCAATATTCCCCGCTTATGCAGATCCAAGAGTCTTCCGGGAGTGCCGACCACGACATCTACACCGTCGTCAAGCACAGCCTGTTGCTCGTCGATAGGGCGGCCACCATATACAGTGGTTACGCGAATGGGGGTAAACATGGCGGCTTTGGTCAGATCAGTGCTGACCTGGATCGCTAACTCCCGAGTGGGGGTAACCACAAGGGCGCGGGGGGTGCCATCTAATTCCGCAATATCAGCAGCATCAAATACCCTATCTAGCAGGGGAATTCCGAAACCATAGGTTTTTCCCATGCCAGTGCGTGCCTGGCCAATAATATCCCGGCCATCAAGCGCAATGGGTAGTGTTTGTTCTTGGATAGCGAAAGTATGAATAATCCCTTGTTGCGCCAGTGCATTAGTGATTTCTACCGCCACTCCGAGCTCGAAAAATGTGGGCTGATCTTTGTTGGAAGACACCTTCACAAGTCTAGCCGAAACAGATCAATATTCAGTGTCACACTTGATTCTGCAATAAATAACCGGTAAAAATTAGGGACTACATGCGCATATACTAGTAACAAATGTTCTTTTATTGAGTTTATCTAAATTTTTAGACCTTATATTGGTATGGGTATTCAAGACTTTTACCGCGTGAGTCTAAAATAAGGTGCGTTTAAAATTATTAAGACGTGTGTGCTGGTGCCAGCATGGGCATAAGACGCACAATAACCATAAAATAATCTCATCATAATCAGGAGAAATAACATGGATATCAAAATTGGTTTTTCCGATTCCCCTAGGGAATTGGTCATCACTTCTACAGAATCCCGCGAGCTTATGTCCACTAAAATCGCGGCAGCTCTCAATAACAGCAAAGGGGTGCTGGAACTAGAGGACGACAAAGGCAGCCGATACCTCGTGCGCAATGAGCGTATCGCCTATGTAGAAATCGGCTCTGCCACCACCCGTCAGGTTGGGTTTGCTGGGGCCTAACGGCTCGCCCAACCGCAAAGGCGCATCCACCACCGGGTGCGCCAGCCCGCACGTTTTCCCGTGTCCACTATTTTACCTGCTATTTCCCATGTCATCCCGCAAGAATCAGGCACCCAGCTGTGAATACACGAAACCAATTCGACGACGACGCTGATTACGATCATTACGACGACTACACCGGCTACGAGTACGACCAGTACGGCAACTACGACGACAATCGTTATAGTGATGGCCATTACGGTGGCGAACAGTATGACGACAGAGTGTATGTCGCTGCTCAAGCACGGCGAAATAACGGCGATGATAGGACGCGCCCCCGGCAGCAGGGGCGACATGGGCAATCTGGGGCGGCTAACCCCATCAATCGTGTTACGGCAGGAAGGTCTTCTCGACGTGGTGCCACATCAGAAGGATCGTCGAATGGTGCTGCTCCGGGTCGAATGCCGCGGGGTCAGCGTGCCAATAACTCTAGGTCTAATTCTGCGGGGACTCTTGGGCAACGTCTGAAGAACAGTTCGATTCTTCAGGTGATTAAAAAGTTCGTGTCAGCCTACGGGTGGCGGGCTTATGCAATTCCCCTATTGACGATCGTTACCGCCTGGGTGCTCATTGATGTTGCCTCCTCATCAAGCAGTCAGGAGCAGCTCGATACAGTTGGTCGAGCTGTGGCAACCCAAGCAGCTAAACCCACAGGTAAAGAAGGACCCGATCCGGCGAAAACCCCCTTCCCAAAGCTGCCACCCACGGAATTGCCGGCTGGTGGAAACTTTACCCTGACTGGGGATGGTACGTATCGGGTTGTGGGCACCCCTGGGGCGCAGTCTGGTGAAGGCAAGAAAAAAACCTTCAAATATGTGATCGAGGTAGAAAACGGGGTAGATACGGCAGCCTATGGCGGCGAT
>CAJZGD010000206.1 GCA_915275065.1 uncultured Corynebacterium sp.
TACGTCGGTACGTCGCTCACATCGAGGCCCGCCGTCGCAGCGGTGGGGGAGCCGCGCAGCACCCACAGCAACGTGTTCACATGCGAATACGCCAAAAACTTCTCCGGCAACTGTATGACTGCCTCAACTTGGCGTCGGCGCAGCAGCAACCGCCGCAATTCCGCCGATTGATGCGACACCCCCGGGCTGAAACTGGTCAACACATACCCATAGCCATCGGACGCGAGATAACGCAAGGCACACAACAAAAACGCCTCATGCGACCGCGCCGGAACCGTCACATCCTTATCGAAGACTTGTGCTAAATTATGGCAGTGTTTGGCATTGACCTGCTGATCTAACGGAGTCTCCACAACCACCGTGCGATACCGGTGCTGCGACGATACCGCATGGGCTAATGAATCCCGACACTGAAAATCCGCAGAAACACCCGATAATTGCGCCTGCAGCTTTGCGACGTCCACCGCGGCGGGAGCAATATCCGCACCCACAATCGCCACATCATGCGACCGCGCCAACGTAAGCAGTGTCCCCCCAATACCACACGCCGGATCGAACACCGTATCGGTCACCGTGGTGCCTGCAGCCTCGGCCAACAGCCGAGACGATGCGGACTGCGTCGTCCCAAACTGGCTATAAAACCCCCGGCCCCCAACCCCCAATAACATGTCAACAATGAGCGTCGCCACCCCGGGAGTTGCGGCAGCCGTCGCACTATTATCAAGCAAATCAGCAACCTGGGCAGGCGACGCCCCGGCCTGCCGCACCAGGTCCGCGCCCTGGTCGGGATCGGCCACTAACGTCAACCCAACCAAGGTGGCCTGCAACTGGTCGGAAAAAACCTGGGTGAGGCCATTCACAATGGCCGTGGCAACTAATTCGTTGCTTTTGCCATCACGGAGCAGACCTTTTTCACGAAGCCAATGCAGGACTTCAGGAATTCGGAACAACGGTCGGCGACTTGCTGGCTCGTTGACTGGGCAGGGGAAGTCGGAATGCCGCGCTCGCCAATTACTGACCGCTGATCGAGAGACGTCAGCGAGATGGGCGATATCTTTGAGCGTGAGATAACCGGTGGGGTAGGGCATGGTGACGGTGGGTCAACCTTTCGAACAACAGGAGCAGACACTGGGGTAGTGGACGGCTTCATTGTACTGGTGTTCGTATGCGCCGGGCCCGGTTTGGGGATGGGGTGGGTGGTGATATGCTTCGGAATGCTCAAGGGCCGCGCTGCCGAAACCTTATGGGTCCGGGTCTGCTTGTCAAGTATCAAGATGTTATCGGCACAGGCCGCAAGCGTGGCATTCAAAGCGCTCTTATATGAGCATACGGTCGTGGGAATCCCCATGCTCATGAGATATAGCACCGAATCAACAAAGATGCCGTCACCAGACACAATGACGATTTCCTTGAATCGGTCTACAAGATTATGTTCCGCGGCAATGGCCGCAATGAGTTGTTTGTCCGCCCCGGATTTTCCTACTGCGGCGAGCACCTGGCAGGTGCCCCACGATTCGTGTAGATGGCGGACACCAGATTTGTCGGCGGCAACCACAATGAGGTCTCGATCGGTGATGGCAAGCCATTGGTTGAGTGCGCAGCGGCACCAATTTGCTTCCTGGACACTTCCAATGCTTCGGCCATTGATGTTCTCAATGTCAACGAAAATAAGGCGGCGGTTGAGCGGGAGGCGCGTCATGATGACTCCTGGATATGAATTTATGCGACATTAGAACCTATGATACCTATGTTCACATTAGGGGGCAATGTCTTTGGTGAAATTGGTCAAGAATAATGTTAATGACGGAAATTACCTGCTAAAATAATGGAAAAATAATATTATTTATGGCGTGTTCTTATGTTATCGTGAATAGGGGTAATTGGGGGTGAATTGCGATAAAAAACCATAAAGCAATAGTGCTGATAGTTTGTTATGGGGGTAGATGGCAGGCATGGGGGATGGGTGGCCAATCGCCAACCCCCACACCCGCCCCGTCTGCTAAGGTGACTGAAGTGTATTTGAAGTCGTTGACCCTACGAGGATTCAAATCCTTCGCATCCGCCACCACCCTCAAATTCGAACCCGGCATCTGCGTAGTAGTAGGACCCAACGGCTCCGGTAAATCCAACGTCGTCGACGCCCTCGCCTGGGTCATGGGCGAACAAGGCGCCAAAACCCTCCGCGGCGGCAAAATGGAAGACGTCATCTTCGCCGGCGCCGGCGGCCGCAAACCCTTAGGCAGAGCCGAAGTCACCCTCACCATCGACAACTCCGACGGCGCCCTCGACATCGACTACACCGAAGTCTCCGTCACCCGCCGCATGTTCCGCGACGGTGCCTCCGAATACGAAATCAACGGCAGCAAAGCCCGCCTCATGGACATCCAAGAACTCCTCTCCGACTCCGGCATCGGCAGAGAAATGCACGTCATCGTGGGCCAAGGCCGACTCTCCCAAATACTCGAATCCCGACCAGAAGAACGCCGTGCCTTCATCGAAGAAGCCGCGGGTGTGCTCAAACACCGCCGTCGTAAAGAAAAAGCCCAACGCAAACTGGTCAGTATGCAAGCCAACCTCGACCGGCTCACCGACCTCACCGGCGAACTCCGCCGCCAACTCAAACCCCTCGCACGCCAAGCCGAAGCCGCGCGCCGGGCCGCAACCGTCCAGGCTGACCTCCGCGAATCCCGGCTTAGACTTGCCGGGTATGAGCTCACCCAATTGCAAGAAAAGCTCGGCAGTGCCGAAGAACAAACGGCCATGCTGCTCGCCCAAGTCGAAGAGGTCACGACCCAACTCGATGCCGCCACCGAAATCCACACCAATCTAGAAGCCGAACTTGCCGTCGCCGCCCCTGCCGCCGACGCTGCGCAACAACTCTGGTTCGACCTCTCTTCCCTGGTCGAACGCATATCCGCCACGAAGCGCATTGCCGACGACCGGGTGGGGAGCTTCCAGGAAACCCCCTACGCCGGACAAGACCCGGACCAATTGGAACGACGCGCACAGCGGGCCGCCGCCGAATACCAGGAGCTCGCCACCCACGTCGAGATTGCCGCCGAACGTCTCGACAATATGCGGGACGAGGTGGCCATTCGCCAGGAGGCCGCCGACCAGGCCGATCGGGAACACCTGGCCCAGGTGCGGGCATTGGCCGATCGGCGCGAGGGAATCGTCCGGCTGCTGGCGCAGGAAGAATCCCAACGTGCCCAGGTTGCGGCGCTGGAGGAAGAAATCACCCGCCACGATGAACTCGTCGCCGAAACCCTCACCCGGCTGCAGGAAGCCGAAGCACAGCACCAAGAGCGCGGCGAAACCCTCGCCCTGCTCACCCTCGACACCGAACCATTGCGCGAAACCCATGTGCGGGCCGATGCCGAGGCGAAGGCGGCCGAACAACGCCTAGAACAGGTGCGATCCCAACAACAAAACCTGGAACGGCACGTGTCCCGCCTGGAATCCCGCATCGAAACATTGCGGGCAACCGTGCCGGTGACGCACGGTGCCCTCAGCGACTCCCTCACCAAAGCCAGCGGCGTCACCCACGAATTCACCCCTCTCGCCCAGCACATCACGATCCGCCCCACCGCCCCCACCGGCGTTGACGGTGCCCTGGCCCTGGCACTCGGGGCACTCAGCGAAGCGGTCACCGGCACCACCCGCCTCGACGCGACTACCAGGAATGCGCTGGCTACCATTCCCGGATCCGTGCCCCGCACCGCGGTCATCCTGCCCGGCACTGGCGGCATCTGGCACCTCGACGCCGACCTACCGGCCGACGCTACCTGGCTCATCGACCACATCGACGTTGACGCCGACTATGCCGCCACCGTTTCCCGCCTGCTTGCCGACGTCGTGTGGGCCGAAACCCTCGACAGCGCCTGCGCCATCGTCGACGCCGACGCCCGCCTCAAGGCCGTCACCCCCACCGGCGTGCTTGTGGGTGATGGCTGGTTCATTGCCGGTCGGGGCACCCGCGGCGCCGTAGAAATCACCGCCCAAATCGCCACGGCTCAAGCCGAACTCGCCGACGCCCACGCCGATCTGAACCAACTCGCCGGCACCTTCGCCGGCGCGAAACAAGCAGCCGAAGACGCCCGCATCCGGGCCGCCGGCGCTACCAGCGCGTTACAGGAACAGGAAACCCGGGTTGCCGAGCTCACCCGGGACCTCAAACGCCTGGAATCCCAGGTGACGGCCAACCGTAAGGAATACGAACGCACCACCGGGCACGCCATGCAGGCCGCGACCCGACTGGCGGAGCTGCAACACAAACTCGCCGACACCACCGACCGGCTCGCCCGGGTGGAAGAAGATACCGACCTGGAGGAACCCACCACCCAGGCCCGCGACGCCGCCGCCCAGGCACTCGCCCAGGTCAAAGCCATGGAGCTGGAGGCCCAATTGGCGCTTCGCACCGCGGAGGAACGCGCCGAATCCGTCCGTGGCAAGAGCACCAACCTGTTTCGGCAGGCGGAACAGGAACGCCAGGCCAAGGCCCGCCACGAGCAGGCCATGG
>CAJZGD010000207.1 GCA_915275065.1 uncultured Corynebacterium sp.
GGGCGCCAGCCGTGGGCAATGCGCTGCGCGTGTACGGCAGAAACACCCTGCTGCGGCTGGCAGGTAAACTGCTGGCCACCCGCGCCCTAGAACCGGTATTCCTCCGCGCCTATTATTACGTGATCGACAACAAAGGCCGGCTGGGTGGCATGCTGAAAAACCTGGCGTTGAAAAAACTCAAACGCCAAAAATAACCTGGTAGCCTACTCCTTTACCTCGGTGGCGTGGATCTGCTGATCCAAGTCCTCCGGGGCCAACCGTGCCGTGCTGAACTCATGATTCAACGGCAACCGCAGCTGCAAATCCGTGCCCGGACACACCTCAATCAACCCACTCGATAATGTGAAATCCAACACATGGCCGCCGTGGGTGCGGGCGTTATCTATGAAATGCACATGACAGCCCGGGATGCCAATGCCCTTCTCATAGATCGGGGTGCGGAACCCCGCAATAATCCCCGCGGTGTGGGAAAACACCAACTCCGCATCATCCCCAGTAGCCTCCAACATGGGGCGGTAGGGGCGCTGCTGTTTCGTCACCGTCCGCACTCGCACCGACTCAAACATGCCCGTGATCCGCACCGCATACATGTAGTTCTCGCTGGGCAACATGCCCGAAATGAACTCGCTCAACTCCTTACGGCACATGCCCGGCGGCGCCTCCCGCACAATCCGCGGCACAAAATTCGTGGCCACCGCAAACGGGCTATGCTGCTCCAAATCAGCCACCGTGGCCGACCCATCACCCCGCACCTGGTAGCAAACCCCATCGACAATAATCATCTCCCCATCGAGGGCGTCAAACGTGCCAATACCAAAATTGCCGTGGCCCAATAACTCCCCAATGGTGAGCTCCCCATCATAAATCCCATCCAATAACGCGGTCATGAGCGACGACTGGAAAATCGTGTGCCGCTGCACCGGAATATCCCGGCTCCGATCCTGATCGGTCATGAGCCCTCCTTCCCCACATACGCAAACACTGCACTTGCGGCAGCCATGGTACAGGCCCGCACGGTGGGGGAGAAGTCCGGCAAAAACTCGCCCGAATGATTCACCGGGATCGTGCGCTCCACCGTGCCGGCCGCAGCCGCGGCCTCCCACTGATCCACCGGCGTGCACCCCACAAACCAGTACAAGGAAGAATCCCGCCCCGCGTCACCATAGGCGCGGGGAATATTCGTGAAATCCTCCGACGCCGTCCACTCCCGCGCATCCTGCGAACCCGCACCAAACACCGCATCAAACTTGGGCCGCACCCTGGCGAAAACCTCGGCCGAATTACTCGTGATCGGCGCGTGAGCAAAATACCGAATCGTTGGCTCGACCGTCACCCCAGACGCCGCGCACTCGGCCCGCACCACCCGCTCAATCGCCGCATTCAGCCGTTCCCGCACCGACTCATCATAGGCTCGACAATTCACCACAATCCTGGCCTCACCAGGAATAATATTATTCGAATGGCCCGCCTCCAAGGTGCCCACCGACGCCACCGCAAACTCGCCCGGCGGAATCTCCCGGCCCACAATCCCCTGAAGCCGGACCACAATCAGCGCCGCCACATAGGTGGGATCAACCGCGGTATGCGGCATCGAACCATGGGCCGACCGACCATGCACAATAATCTCAATGGAATCACTACCGGCCAAGGTGGGCCCTTCCTTGCTGAACACCGTGCCGGCCGGACCCGGGATAATATGCTGAGCCAAGAACACATCCGGGTGGGGGATAAGACCCGCAAGCCCGTCGTCAAGCATCGCAAGCGCACCCGAACCGTTCTCCTCCGCCGGCTGGAACAACGCAATCACCGTCCCCCGCCACTTATCCCGATGCGCATCCAAAATTGCGCACAACCCAAGCAGGGCGGTGGCGTGCATATCATGCCCACACGCATGCATATTCCCATTCTTCGACGCATAATCCACCCCCGTGGTCTCAACCACCGGCAATGCATCAATATCCGCCCGCATCAACACCGTCGCGTCGGAATCCCCCGGATCCCCATTGGTGAAAATCGCCACAACGCCATGTCCACCAATGTGATCAATCACGGTCGCATCATACGCGGCCAACTGGGCGACAATCTGCGCCGCAGTCCACTCCTCCTGCCCCGACAGCTCGGGATGTTCATGCAGCCGGCGGTAAAAATCCCACTGCCAGGACAAATCAGTGGAACCGACAATAGCCTCAATACTGGTACTCACCCCACCTATTTAAGCACCGGATTATATTTCAGGCTATTGCGCTTCACCTCACACTCCGTTGCTATGTGAATGGTCTTAGCGATCTTCTCCTCATCCCGAAGCCGATACATGGCGCTGACCACCTTATCCCGCAAATCCCACGGCGAAATCGTATTCAGATAAATCTTCGTGCCCCCCTCAAACCCCGCCAACGTCGACACCCGCCACTTAATCGACACCCGCCACGGCGTAGCAATATCCAAATCAATCGGCTTATAATGCCACTCCTCATTACACGGCACATTATGACCCGCCGCCGCATGACACGCATGCAACAAATCGCTCATATCCCGAATCTCCGCATCCGTCTGCAACCACGGCTCCGGCGTCGCCGACTTCGAAAACACCTCCAAGGTGGGGTAACGGTGCCCAAACCCGGCGAAACAAATCGCATGAGTGTTCTCCGCAATCACCAGATTCTGCGCCGCCGCATAATCCACCGCCCACTCGTTATACATATTGGGGTGACTCCGCAGCTTCTCAATCTCCTGCTGGGCGCTCAACCCCCGCTCATCAATAGACACCAACTGCTTATGCAAATGATCGAAAGACGCCCCGGCCGGCTTCAACCAGTTCTGGAACACCGCCACATACTTCGCATACCGATTCCGCTCATACAAATCCCTGATGGTTTCCACCGTGAACTTAATAAACCCGAAATGCTCCGTTATGCTCAAATCACCCGAAGCCGCAAAATCCGACCGATTCGTCGCCGAATCCGTGAAATGCCGCCGCCCAATAATAAGGTCATGCCCCCCACCAAAGAAACACTCCGCCTGCTTCAATAACTCCTCATCCGACACATCCTCCGAGCTCATCCCAGCCGCGGTCCGCTTCGTGCGTATGGTACGCAGCACATGCTCCCGACCTAAATCCGTGGAAATATAGTTATCCATGTGCTCCCGGGTCGTGGCATCCATTTCAAAACCATAGTTGGCTTTCCAATACTCATAGGTGACAATCTCAAACAGGTTCGGCACCCGCCGAAACACGGCCTCACTGTTGTGGAGCGCATCCGCCGCCAAACCGGAAACTATCTCATAACCATCCTTACCGGCCACCAACCGCGACTTCTCCGGTGGCGTATCCAACTGACGATTTTGGCAAAACGCACAAAAATCATTCCGATCCCCAGGCGTCAAGGGGGTCGTATCGGCAGGTGGCGTGGTCAGCGGCCGATTACCCCGGCCAACAACCGTCCACACCTCCGTGCCAGAGAAGGGATTGATTTGCTTGACAGTCCCGTCGGCCATAATTTGAATGGGCGAGATCCGGGCAGCTAATGGTGAGCTCATGTCTCCCAATCTAATAGTCCCAAGCCACTCAGACTAAATAAGGTTATCCTTAAGGCACTATGGCTACTATTCAATTCGACTGTTTAATGCCGGATAGTGAGACCGAAGCACTCACCCAACGGTTCATCCAGCTATCCCACCTCATCACTCGTGACGGCAAAGCCGAAACCGCCCAGGTCACCCACGATGCTAACCCCACCGTCCCCGTCGAAATCATCACCCAACTGCGTACCCAACTACAACAAGAACACCACCTACCAACACACGTCGCCATGCATCGATATGTGGTGCATCTTACGGGCGCAACCGGATCCCTCAACCAGGTGGCCATGCTGTATGCTCGGCTCCTCACACCCCCAGCGAACCTCCCCCATAATGCCATAGCGGCAGAAAACGAAAGCGAATGCGAAATCCCCGCCCGCTATCCCTGGACAGTCCAGATCGCCCCCTCAAGTCGGTAGCAAACTTTACGACGACTTTTCCATGCGGATTTTCATGTTCTTAGTCTCGGATAAGTTGCTCCGCAATCTTGTTTCCGGCCCGCACCAACTGTTTCTTAACATCGTTAGAATTGATAAGTGTGATTCCCCGCACACCCTCGGGGAGGGGGCCATCAATCCGGCCGGCAACCACAAACTGCTTAGCCTGCGGGTTCAGCCCTAACACCACGCTCACGACCTTCCCCATGTCGGTGTCACTGTCGTAGCAGCCCTCACCGGTGATAACGACATCGGCATCGGCAATCTCATCCTTTAATCCAGTGACATCAACGATGACGCGCGCGCCGGGAACAAGCCGAATATTATCGGTGCCGCCGTGCAGGGTGGTGGAGATCCATGTGAGGCAAATGGGGACGCCGCCGGCAGCGCCCATGCCGGGAATTTCCGGGTTGACATTAAGTACCTTACATAATTGGGAAATGCCGGCTTCTAGTTCATTCACATCCTCTGCAGATGCCCCCTTTCGGGGGGCATAG
>CAJZGD010000208.1 GCA_915275065.1 uncultured Corynebacterium sp.
GGGCGGATTGGCGCCCAGGTCGAGATATTCGCTGCCGCGGAGGAGTTTTTGTGCCTCCCGCATAATGGCCATGCCGCGGGGAGTGTTGGCATCTAAGGTGCGGAGGAATTCGCCGGGGGATGCGGGGTGGGCGGTGTAGCCAAGGTGTTCGGCCTCGGCCCAGAAGCGGCTGACCGCAGTGGGCTCGGGGTCGGCGAGGGTGCGGAGTATGCCGATGCCGGCGTTGGCCATGGTGGTGCCGGCGCACCGGCCGGCGAGGAGGGATATTTCGGAGTTATAGTCCATCATCGGCAACCGTGGTTCGATGATGAGTTCGAAGAGCCCGTCGGGGGTTTGTTGGACTTCTTGGCTGGGGAAGTTCAGGGTGATGGCATCCTTGCGGGCGGCACTGGTTTGGAGAAGTTTCCCCACCGCAGGCAGGTGGGCGATGGCGGGGTGGAGGGTGCCCGCGTCGTGGGCGGCTTGGGTTTCCTCGTAGGTAAAGCGGGCCCTGGAGCGCACGGTGGCCCGAGTAATGGTGTAGTCGGTCCAGGCGCCAGCGGGGTCAAGGTCGATGGTCCACAGGATGGCGGGACGGGTGGAGTTGGGGAGGAGACTGGCCTTGTTTTCGGACAGCGCGGGCGGGTGAAGCCGGATGGTTTGGTCGGGAAGGTAGATACTTTGGCCGCGGCGGAGCGATTCGGCGTGGAGGGCGCCACCAGGGGTGATGAAGGCCGCAGGGTCGGCAATAGCGTAGTGCACGCGATAGCGTTCGTCGTCAAGCATGGTAATGCCCACGGCTTGGTCAAGATCCATGGACCCGGGCGGGTCGATAGTGACGAGCGGAATGTGGGTGGCGTCGACGCGGTCGGCTGCGTGTTGGTCGGTGGCGGTGGCGGCGTCGGCAAGCACGTCGGGCGGAAAGGTGGGGTTGAGCCGGAATTCGTCGATGATTGCGGTGAAATCGAGGTGGGCCGCATAGAGTTTCATAGTCTCCGATTGTGCCAGTTTGGACGGCAACGGGGCACCCGCCTGGCACACCCCAAGGTGGGGCGCAATTGAGTCGACCTGTAAGCCGGATTCTGTGGGCGGCGATCATCCATCTGAGCAAACCATTGCTGGCTGCCTCAAGCGGCTACCTGCATACTTCGGGCGAGCAGCCCTCGATCGTATGCCGGGCACAATCGACGGGTGTCGGCTGCGCCTTGCTTGCCTTGCTCCGGGTGGGGTTTACATAGCCGAGGTAGTCACCTACCCCGCTGGTGCGCTCTTACCGCACCGTTTCACCCTTACCTGGCACTATGTGCCGGGCGGTTTGCTTTCTGTTGCACTGATCCCGCAGGTCACCCTGGGTTGCCGTTAACAACCACCCCGCTCTGTGGAGTCCGGACTTTCCTCGACGTGGCGCCTACCCGTGTGGTCGGTGGGTGGTTCGCCTGGCCGCGATCGCCCGGTCGGCTCAATTGCGGAACTTAGCCTACCACGATGAGCCCCAAGGATGGGCTAGATTGATTGGACTTTCAGGTAGGAGGTGTCATTGACGAGTCGCACACAGGTGGGGCCGTCAGCATAAAACTCGGCGATAGACAACGATGCCAGGTCGAGGTGGAGCCGGTGGTAGACGCTGGCGGCAGTGTCGAGGGCCTGCCCGAGAATGGATTTGATGGGGGTGACGTGGCTGACCACGAGAATGGTGCAACCCTGGTAGCGTTCCTGGAGTCTTTTTCGGGCGGCGGTGACTCGCTCATGGGCCTGGACGAGGGATTCCCCGCCGGGTGCGGGGATGGTGGGGTCGAGAAGCCACCTGGCGTGCAGTTCCGGGTCGGCCGCATCAGCCTGGGCGAATGTGAGGCCATCCCACTGCCCGAAGTCGAGTTCCACCAGGCCGGGTTCGGTGGTCACCGGCAGGTTGAGCAGGTCGGCGACGGCCTGGGCGGTTTGTTGGCAGCGGGCCAGTGGTGAAGCGACGATGACGGTGGGAATGTCATCGGCGATGGCGATGCGGTGGGCGGCGCGACTGGCCTGCCACTCCCCCAGTTCGGTCAGTGGCGGGTTGGACAGGCCGGAGTATTGGCGGCGCCGGGACATGGTGGTTTGTCCGTGGCGGAGCAGGAGCATGCGGGTGGCGTTGGTGGTGGCGCCGTTCCAGGTGGTGGGTGCGGGGGTTTCGGCGGCGGTGGCCTCGCTGCCGGCGGCGTCGGTCATGGGTGATGCCATGACGGGGGTGATATCGGCAATGTCGGCGATTTCGGTGACGTCTTCAGCGTCGTCGTCGAGGGTGAGGAACCCGATGGGGTGGCCGGTGGCGCCGGCGTCCATGGCGAGGTTAGCGAGGGCGTCGGCAGCGGCATTTTGGCGGCGGGGAACCCAGGTGAATTCGGCGGATTGGAAGGTGCGGAGGATTTTTTGGCATTTGATGGCGAGTTCCCGCATGTCGGGATGTTTAATCTTCCACCGACCGGACATTTGTTCGACTACAAGTTTGGAGTCCATGCGGACGCTAATGTCGGTGGCCCCGAGTTGTTGGGCAGCATCAAGCCCGTTATAGAGCGCATGGTATTCGGCAACATTGTTGGTGGCGGTGCCCACCACGTAGGCGAGTTTCCGCACAACGGTGGTGCCGTCGGCTTCGTAGATGACGGTGCCGGAGCCGGCGATGCCGGGGTTGCCGCGGGAGCCGCCGTCGGCTTCGATGACGAGTTTCATGAAGGTTTCACTCCCTTGCTTGGTTCTGTGGTTGTCACATGTGGTCGGCGCCCCGACTTTCCACCATTCTACCTGGTGGGATCGACTGTTTTAGGTGCGCACCAGGTAGCTGCCGCAGTCGGGGCATTGGGGTAATTCGTCGGCGGCGGCGGTGCGGATGGCGGCAATGTCGCCGGCGGGCAGGATGATGAAGCAGCCGCCGCAGCTGCGCCCGTTGAAGGCGGCCACGCCCACGGAGTTTTCGCTGCGTTGGGCATCGTATGCGGCAATGATGTCGGCCGGTAGGCTCTGGCGGATTTCCGCCATGCGGTGTTCCCGGTCGGCGGCGGTGGGGGTGGCCGGCGCGGCGTCTTTCGCCGCCTGGGCCACATCGAATGCTTGTTCGGCTTCGGCGAGTCGTTGGTTGGCCAGGTCGCGGTTGGTTCGGAGAGCGTGGATTTCGTTGTGGGCCTCGGCCAATTCGCTCAGCAGGTCATTGAGGCGGGATTTGGTGGTGTACAGGTCTTTGTTGAAGTCTTTGCGGGTGCTTGGGTCGGTGGCCGCCATGAGTTGTTTCTTGTTGTCCGCAATCCGGCTGCGGAGCCGTGCCTCGTCGGCCTGGATGCGGAGGATTTCGCGTTCCATGTCGTCAACCGCGCGTTGGGCGGCGTGGGTGGCGGAGCGTTGCCGGGCCAGCGCATTAGTGGCCTTGGTGAGTTCGGCCTGTTCTGGGGATTCCGGGGCCTTGCCGCTGGATTCGTGCAGGCGTTGCGTGGTGGCGAGTTCGAGGAGGAGTACTTGTTGCTGTGGATCAAGTTTCATGTGAGTCCCCTTGGGTTTAGTCGGTGGGGTGGGCCGAAATGGTCCACGGATCGGTGCGAATAGGTAGCACTGATACGTTACTGTGTGGCAGTGCGGTAGCCAAGATGTCGGCGGCCTGCGAGGTCCAGGGGTATTCGCTGGCCCAGTGGGCGGTGTCGATCAGCAGGGGCCCGCCGCCGCGCAGGTGTTCGTCGGCCGGGTGGTGACGCAGGTCAGAGGTGACATACACGTCCACCCCCAGGCCGGCCACGGTGTCGAGGAAGCTGTCGCCGGACCCGGAGCTGACGGCGATTGTTTGCACCATTTGGTCGGGGTCGCCGGCGGCGCGTATCCCCCACTCGGTGACTGGCAGGGCATTGGCGACCTGCTGCACAAAGTCGGCGAATCGCATTGGGTGCGGCAGGTCCCCGATGCGCCCCAGCCCGTAGGCTTCCTCCAGGGGTTGGGTGGGTTCGGTGGCCACCACATCGAAGGCGGGTTCTTCGTATGGGTGTGCGGTTCGCAACGCACCCATGATGGTTTCGCGGAGCCTGCTGGGGGCGACGAATTCGATTCGTAGCTCTGTGACCTTGGTCAATTCGTCCCGGTTGCCGATTGTGGGCTGGGCGCTTGTCGACGGCCGAAACTGCCCGGCCCCCTCCCAGGCGAACGCGCATTCGGAGTATTCGCCAATGTTTCCCGCCCCGGCGGCGAACAGGGCCGACTTCAATGCTGGGGCCTGGTCGACGGGCACCTGCACTCCCCACTTGTCCAGGCCCCACCTGATGGGTTTGATGGGCCGACCCGGGGTGATACCCACCAGGTGGGCCAATTGGTCATTGACGCCGGGCCGGGCGGAGTCGGCATTGGTGTGGGCGGCGAACAGGGCCACACCATTGCGAATGAGCGTGTGGATGATTTTGCCTTTGGGGGTATTGGCGGCCACGCTGGTCACGCCGCGTAGCAGCAGCGGGTGGTGGACGACCAG
>CAJZGD010000209.1 GCA_915275065.1 uncultured Corynebacterium sp.
CGCGCCCCTCCCAAGCCTGGTTGATGGCGCTGACCAGGGCTTCCGGCGTGGCTTCGTGGACGAGGCTGGGGTTGTCCATGATGGGGAGTGCGACTTGGCTAATGAGTTCGTCGCTGGTGATGCACCGGCCGGTGGTTTCGTTGGCGAGTTTTTCATTGACGCGTTTGGCGACGCAGGAGTCGAGGGAGTCGTTGAGCCGGAATTCGACTTTGGTGCCAATGACGGCTTGGACGGGGAGCCGGAAGTCGGGCCAGCGGCCGGTGCCGAAAATGATGTGGATGCCGTAGCCGAGGCCGCGTTGCGCGAGCTTTTCGACGGTTTCCGCTAGGTCGTCGTAGTCTTTCCGCATGGTGCCCCACCCGTCGATGACCAGGAAAATGTCAGCGGCGAAGAGTTCGGGGAGACGGCCTTGGACGTGCATGTCGCGCATTTGTTGCACCGACGAGATTTGGTGGCGTTCGAATAGGGTTTCGCGTTCGTGGAGGAAGGCTTCCATTTCGGCGATGGTGCGTCGGAGTTTATCTTCGTCGAATCGGGTGACCACATCGCCGACGTGGGGTAGTTGGGCGAGGTAGCCGAAGGCGGAGCCGCTCATGTCGACGATGTAGAAGTTGACTTCGTGGGGTGTGTGGGTGAGGGCGGCGCCGAGGATGAGGGAGCGGAGGGCAGTGGTTTTGCCGGTTTGGGGGGCGCCGAGGATGGCGACGTTGCCGCCGGCGCCGGCGAGGTCGAGCACCATGGGCCCCTGCCATTGGGTGAGGGGTTTGTCTTTGATGCCCATGGGGACGTGCAGGTAGCCTTCCCGGTCGGCGCCGAGCCCGGTGTCGGGGTGGACGTCAATGTTGGTGAGCACGCCGTCGAAGGAGAGGTGTTCGGGTAGGGGTGGGAGCCAGATTTGGCGGGTTTTTTCGGCGGCGGTGGTGAGCCGGGATACCACGAGGTCGAGGGTGGTTTTGTCGGTTTTTGGTGCCACAGCCGACATTTCTAATTGTGTGCGATGGAGTTCTTCTTTGCGGCTGAGCCACGCCTCGGTGGTGTTGGCTAGCTCTAGGGGCATGGGGACGGGTGGGAGTTCCCGAATGGTGGCCACCGCCGCAGCCTCGTAGGGGCCTGACACGTAGGCGGCCTTGAACCGTTCGAAGATTTCCGGGTCGACTTTGAGGTAGCCAGAGCCGGGAATGGGCGGCAGTTCGTGGGCGGCGGTGGAGCCAATGGCGGATCGGGATTCTTGCGCGGAGAAGGTGCGCAGGCCGATGCGGTAGGACAGGTAGGATTCCAGGCCCTTGAGGCGGCCTTCTTCAAGCCGTTGGGATGCGAGCAGCAGGTGCACGCCGATGGACCGTCCGATGCGGCCGATTTGGACGAACAGGTCGACGAATTCGGGTTTGGCCGCGAGGAGTTCGCCGAACTCGTCGATGACGACGAAGAGCACCGGCAGGGGGTCGGTGACCTTGCCTTGGTTGCGCAGCTCGTTGTATTCCCCCACGTTGGCGAGGTTGCCGGCGGCCTGGAGGACGCGTTGGCGGCGTTGGATTTCGCCCAGGATGGAGTCGTGGAGCCGGTCAACGAGGCCGGCGGCGTCCTCCAGGTTGTCGACGATGGCCGCGGTGTGGGGCAAGGGTTCCAGGCCGGCGAAGGTGGCGCCGCCCTTGAAGTCGACGAGCACGAGGGAGAGCTGGTCCGGCGGGTGGCAGATCACCTGGGAGAGCACCAGGGTGCGGAGCACCTCCGACTTGCCGGAGCCGGTGGCGCCGACGCACAGGCCGTGGGGGCCCATGCCGTTTTTGGCTGATTCCTTGATGTCAAGCTTGATGGGTTTCGCTTCGGAGTCGATGCCGTAGGGCACGTTGAGGAAGTCCTCAGTGGACCGGGGTTTCCAGGCGTCTTCGATGCTGTAGGTGGCGAAGTCTTGGATGCCCAGCATGGCGTCCAGGGCGATGGTTTGCTCCAGGGGCGCGTCGGGGGTGGCGTCTTCCACGAGACGCAGCGGGGACAGTTGGCGGGTGATGGCTTCCGCCAGGCTGATGGGGATGATGTCCAGGGTGCCCTTCCTACCGCCGTAGAGCATGCGTTCGACATAGCCTTCTTCCCCCTCGGCGGGTTCTTGGATTTCACCGCGGGACAGGAGCTGTACTTCGAACGTGTTGTCGTCTTCGAGGAGGACGCGAACATCCACGTGTGAGGGTTCCAGGTATTGAGAAGAGGACATGGCGAGCAGCACCATGCGGCCGCTGGCCACGCTCGGCAGCGCGGAAAGCTGGCCGGCCACCCATTTGCCGTGCGGGGTGTCCATGTCGACGATCACCATGAAGAACGGCCGGTCGAGGGTGGCCTCCCGGTATTTTGATTTTTCGGCGAGTTCTTCCACCCGGGAGGCGATTTCCTCCACGAGTTCGGTGGCGGATTCCTCATCGTGGGAGACTTCGCGTTTGCCGATGGGACCGTCGAAAAGCTCGGGGGACAGGATGTGCGGCAGCCAGAGAAGCCAGTCACCGTCGTACGGTTGGGCGACGTGGATGCGCAGATCGTCGGGGGCGTGAAACACGGCTGCTTGGAGCACGATGGAGCGCACGGCGGCGGTTGTTTGCTCTAGCGGGCCTACCAGGGAGATCACGCCGCGCGCCGGGATGGACATGGGCAGGCCCTCGATGGTGCGGGTGCGGCGCAGCATGCGGTCGAGGTGCGCCTGGGCGATCGGTTCGGAGATCGCCATGGGGTCGTTGGTGGGTTTCACAAACACGTGGGTGGCGAGCTCGCCGATGCCGCTGCCGATGCGGGTGATGAGGAAGTCTTCGTCGCCGCGGCGGCGTTCCCAAATCCGGTAGGGGTCGCGCACCACATCCGCCAGCATTTCCGGCGCCGGGTTACGCATGAGGGCTTCCGAACGTTGCGTTTGGGCGCGTTCCCGGATTTCCTCCTCCACCTGGCCCAGGTGTTCGATGAACCGCACCCGGTCGTCTTCGGCCTGTTTGCGTTTGCCGGTGCGGTTGCGGGCAAACGCGCCGACGGCGGTAAAGAGGACCACGACGATCATGACCGAGCCGATGGCCATGCGGATGGGGTTACCGGACGACAACATCATCATGACCATGCCGGCCCCGCCAACGATGGGCATGAGTGCCATGAGCATGCCGCCACCGCCACCCCCGCGAATGGTGGGCACCGCGGCGATTTCGATAGGTTTATCTGCTTTAATTTTTTTATGCAGCCGGGCGGGCCGGTGTACTATGCGAGTGCTCATATATCCTTACTACTAGTCAGATTGTCGGGCCCTGATAGTGGAAATCTTAATGCGAAAATGAGTTCAGTATTTGTTCGTCTGAGTATATTTTGGGAGAATCAGCAGCTAGATGTTAGTCTACCGGCCCAGCGGCCGGTGGTGGATTTTATTGACGAAATCATCCAACTGTTCCACCCGGTCGATGAATCCCACACCAAGCCGGGGGAATCCGTCACCGACGTGTTCACCTGGGCCCTGTCCTCCCCCATTAATGGGCGGATCAACCCCGACATTTCCCTGTCGGAATCCGGCATTATTGATGGTCAACGCCTATATTTAACGCGGGCTTCGGATGCCGCCCAGGCCCCGTTTGTTGACGATATTTTAAGCGAGATTCGCACCACTATCGACGACAACCAATGGCGCTGGTCATCAACCATACGTTCGAATGGGTTGTATTGTTGCGGGCTCACCCTTTTAGGGTTACTCTTCCTCATCCTGCTCCCCCGCACCCTCACCCCCACCAGTCAGACCAGCCCATGGGTGTTCGCCCCCATAGGGATCATCACCCTCATCAGCATCATCATCGCCGCCTCTAGGCCCCACCCCTGGCTGCGGTGGGCCGGCATCACCACCCCCATAGCCGCGGCCGCTGCTACCTGGCCCGCAACCACCCTCATACCCAACGCCACCACCCCGGCACGCATCACCTGGACCCTGGCCGCCGCCAGCCTGGGCGGCATCATTGCCGCCTTCCTCGCCGGCAGACGTCGCCCCCAGCAACAAGGCGCCGACAGCCGCAACGACATTGCCGGGGTGGTCGCATTCACCATCCTCACCATCGTCCTCACCGGACTTGGTGTCGCCTTCCTGTTCCCCGTCCGACCCCTCGCCGTCGCCGCCTGGGGCGCCTGGGCACCCGTACTCTTGCTGCTCATCGCCCCCACCGTCGCCCTCAACGCCACCGGGCTGCCCACCATGCTGCGCCGCAACGACACCGGCGACCCGGTGGAACGCACCAAAATTCACACCACCGCCCGCCGCAGCGAAGCCTTCAGCCGGGGACTCGTGTGGGCGGCCACCGCACTCGCACTCCTAGACATCATCACCCTGACGGGCAGCCCCTACTGGCAGCAGGTCATCCCCGCCGCCTGCCTCGCCCTCATCCTCATGCTCCGCAGCCACGGCTTCGCCGACGCCCGCATCATCGCCCCCCTGC
>CAJZGD010000210.1 GCA_915275065.1 uncultured Corynebacterium sp.
CCCCCGCCTGTGGCGCAGCGTGCTACGGGAGCTGGAGTCCGCGGAGGAACTCACCAAAAACAACACCAACATGACCCTGTTTATGTGCGTCAATTATGGTGGTCGTGCCGAAATTATTGACGGGGTGCGGGAGATCGTTCGCAAAGCACAACGCGGGGAAATCCGCCCGGAGAATATTACTGAAAAGAATTTCCACACCTTCCTGGACGAGCCCACCATGCCGGATGTGGATCTCTTCCTGCGGCCCTCGGGGGAGAAACGCACCTCCAACTTCCTCCTGTGGCAGTCGGCCTATGCAGAGATGGTGTATCAGAATAAACTGTTTCCTGACTATACTCCGCAAGATTTATTTGATGCGGTAGAGGAATACGCCAAACGCGACCGCCGGTTCGGAGGAACGAAATAACGTGATACAGCAGGAATCCGACTCCCAGCTTTCAGACGACCAATCCGCCAACCCACCAACCCAGAAACAAATCCGCCGGTGGCAGCAATACCTCGCCAACGAACGGGCGGAGGCCGCCGTGTACCGGGAATTGGCCCGTAACCGGGAGGGGGAGGAAAAAGAAATCCTGCTTGCCATGGCCAAGGCCGAGGAACGCCACGAACAGTACTGGCGCACCATGTTGGGTGATGATCTGGGCTTCCCACGCGCGCCCAGCTTCTCCACCCGGATCATGGGGTTTTTGGCCAAACGGTTCGGCACCGTGTTTGCGCTGGCCATGATGCAAACCGCAGAATCCCGCAGCCCCTACGCCGACGATGCCGACGCCACCGAACAAATGACGGCGGACGAGGCCATCCACGCCGAGGTGGTGCGGGGCCTGGCCGCCCGCGGCCGGGAGAAAATGAGCGGCAATTTCCGGGCCGCAGTGTTCGGCGCCAACGATGGCCTGGTGTCCAATTTCGCCCTGGTGTTGGGTGTCATGGGCGCCGGCGGCATTGACAGTAACATCATCTTATTGACGGGGATTTCCGGCATGCTGGCCGGGGCGCTCTCCATGGGTGCTGGGGAATACATTTCGGTGAAATCCCAAAATGAATTATTGGAGGCATCCCACCCGCATCTGGCGACCAGCACCGTGGTGCCGCAATTGGATGTGGACGCCAACGAATTAGCCCTGGTGTATCGCGCCCGGGGGATGAACGCGGACGAAGCCAAGGTGCAGGCCGATAAGGTGTTTGCCCAGATCGAACAGTCCAAGAGCGTGGATGCGGAAATGTTGGCCGGCGCGAATATGGCGGAGGAAGAAACCCTCAGCAGCCCGTGGATGGTGGCATTCTCTAGCTTCCTGTGTTTCGGGGCTGGGGCATTGTTGCCGGTGCTGCCGTTCTTCGTTGACCTGCCGCAGATGGTTGCGGGGGTGATAGCCACGGCGCTGGTGGGCATTGCCCTCATGGTGACAGGTGCCATCACCGGGATTTTGTCCGGCAAACCACCATTCTTGCGGGCAATCCGCCAGTTGGTTGTGGGGATGCTGGCCGCCGGAGTGACCTATGCGCTGGGCATGCTCTTTGGGGTGGCCGTCGGCTAATCACCAGCCTCATTGCCGGACGCTAATTGCCGGCCAAGCATTGATTGCAGAGGCCGAAAACTTCGGCGTCGTGGCCGGTGAGCCGGAAACCGTATTTAGCGGCGATTTCATTGGCCCATTGTTCCACCGGCCCGCCGTCGATCTCTATGGTGCGACCGCATTGGGTGCACACCAGGTGATGGTGGTGGTCGCTATTGCGGCAGTGCCGGTAGAGGCTTTCGCCGTTGGACATGTGCAGCACGTCAACTGCTTTGGCGTCGCTGAGCGACTGGAGGGTGCGGTAAACGGTGGTCAATCCCACCTTGAGGTCGCGTTTTAATAATTCTTGGTGGATGGTTTTTGCGGAGGCAAAATTCTCCATTTCTCGCAGCAAGGTGATCACTGCGGTGCGTTGTCGGGTGCTGCGCACGCCGAGTTTAGGGATGGGCTGGTCCATGATGACCCTTTCCAACAGAATGTGAGTGAGTAGCACAAGAAATATGGAACCCAATCTGGCCGGTCGTGACCCCAGGTCAGAAAGAACGATGGTTCCATAATGCTTGCCATGACCGATTTGTTATAGCAAGTTATTTTCAATCTTAAGCGTGCATTGTCAATAGCGCAACGATATTGCATTGGTTTAGCGTGGTCACCATGGTGAGCAGGGATCTTATTGAAAAATTACGGCGTTCAGTGCCGCCGCAGGTCATGGTATTTGGGTGTCCTCCAAAATGGGGGCAGGTGGGGCTTGATCGTGGTGCTGACTGGAACGGCAGGTGGTGGCTGCTAGCTCGATAATGTCCAGGGCGGCAGGGCAGCACAGCCGGTAGGTAATGAGTCTGCCGGAGCGGTGATGCTCCACGATGTTCGCTTTACGCAAAATCCGCAAATGCTGGCTGATGAGCGGTTGACTGCTGCCGAGAGTCTCTACCAGCTCGTAAACAAAGTGGTCGCGCTGGGCCAAAAGATGGATTATTTGCAGGCGGGTAGGGGAGTCAAGGGCTTTAAAAATCTGGGCAGAACTGGCCAGTTTTATGGGATCAATGAGAGTTATAGGGGATTTATGCTGGTTAGCATGGGTGGGCTCGGGGGAAGGAGGTTCCGGGAGCGATGGTTCGGTCGTGCCGATAGTCATGGTGCCCTGCCTTACTGGTGCGGCCATCGTCGGCGATGGCTGCGATGGCGGAATGAAACGCAGCAAAAACATAGTGATAATACAAACGTCAAGAATGGTGATAAATTGCTATTAACATCGAGGTTAACGCAATTGTCTGAATTCGATTACCATCTAACCTAGCATTTTCAGGCTTCTAGCATAAGATTCGCATGGGTAAAATTGCATAAAATATATGTCATTGGACGGTGTTTCATTAATGCTGCAGCTCTGTGGGGTACTCTTGCTCATATTGCGCAAAAAATTGGTGTTTTTGTTGCATAGTGAGCATGTGGAATTACCCTCATGTGTGGGTGGTATGGAAAAGGATCGCCATCTTCGTAAAGGCTGTATGAAAATGGTATTGGATAGTTCATTCATCATGTTGCCGCTGCTAAGTACTTGCGTAATTATTGCTTTACGACGCCTAGCCTCCCGGCAAAATTGTGCAAAAGATGGGCAAAAAACTGGTTTTCCGCTTTTTATCCATGAAATTAATGCAGCATCATAGAAATATTCCCGTAAAAGCCAAAATCATTGCCCACCAGTGGTCCGTCGATAAGCAACATTGACTAAATGACTCGATCACGGTAAGTCGAGTACAATTCCACCCAGCTAGGTTTTAGCCAGGAATTCGTGAAGGAGAACTATATAATCATGGCGAGCGTCATCGACAGTGTCGTAAACCTATGTAAACGACGTGGGCTCGTGTACCCATGCGGCGAAATTTATGGCGGCACTCGCTCAGCCTGGGATTATGGCCCGCTTGGCGTGGAACTCAAGGAGAATATTAAAAAGCAGTGGTGGCGCACCTTCGTGCAGGGTCGGGCCGACATGGTGGGTCTTGACTCGTCCATTATCCTGCCCCGCCAGGTGTGGGAGGCCTCCGGCCACGTGGAAACCTTCACCGATCCGCTGGTGGAATCCCTGCACACTCATAAGCGTTACCGTGCCGACCACCTCTTGGAGGCATATGAGCAGAAGCACGGCCACCCGCCGGCAAACGGCCTCGCCGATGTTCCCGACCCGGAAACCGGCCAGCCCGGTGCCTGGACCGAGCCGCAAATGTTCTCCGGGCTCATGAAGACCTTCCTCGGCCCGGTCGATAACGAGCAAGGTTTGCACTACATGCGGCCTGAAACCGCCCAGGGCATCTTCATTAACTTCAAGAATGTGCAAACCACCGCCCGCATGAAGCCCCCCTTCGGCATTGGCCAGGTAGGCAAGGCATTCCGCAACGAAATCACCCCGGGTAACTTCATCTTCCGCACCCGCGAATTTGAACAGATGGAGATCGAATATTTCGTGCCGCCGAGCGACGCCCCCGAAAAATTCCAGGAATGGGTGGATGCCTGCTGGGATTGGTTCATCGACCTGGGTATTAACCCCGACAATATGCGCCAGTTCGACGTTCCCAAGGAGGAACGCGCCCACTATTCCGCAGGCACCATTGACTTCGAATACCGGTTCGGGTTCACCGGTAGTGAATGGGGCGAACTTATGGGCGTGGCCAACCGCACCGACTACGACCTGGGCTCCCACATCAAGTACTCCGGCGAAGACCTGTCCTACTTTGACCAGGTCACCGGGGAACGCTACGTTCCCCATGTTATCGAACCTTCGTTCGGGCTCACCCGGGCCATGATGGCGTTCCTGTGTGACGCCTACCATGAGGACGAGGCCCCCAACGCTAAGGGGGGCGTGGACAAGCGCACCGTGCTGCGCCTGGACCGGCGGCTCGCCCCC
>CAJZGD010000211.1 GCA_915275065.1 uncultured Corynebacterium sp.
TGATGCGTCAACATCAGCAGGGCTACGACGTGATGCTGGCGACCACAACCAAACATCGCGCCGGGCTTTTGGTGACTTCATGAAATTATAGGCCTAGAAGGGGCCTGAGGTCTACGGTTTCGCGATAATTTCCAGATTTGGGGTTAGTAATGGGGTGATTGAACGATTCAGATTTTGTCCTTGATTACAGAAAAATTGAATGGAAATCCCTTGTCGGTTCTCAGCCGCGATAATTCATTCCGTCTAGGTAGCCGAGGCAATAATCCCAAGGTAGATAGGCATCTGGGTTGGGGTTAGCACTAGGTTCATGTACCGGGCTTAGCTCCCCAGCAAGCGTTGAACGCATATTTGCTGTCATGATGTCCCAATCGTAAAAATGTTGTTGGTCACAATCCTCGCAGTAGAAGAAAATGCCGTTAATGCCACGTGGTTGTAAAGCCGCCTTGAATTTCCTCACTAGGATGAGATCACGCTCAATTTGGATACGTTCTTCGTGAGTGAGCGGCGGCATTGGGTCGTCATCGTCGAAAAGCGAGGCCGGATCGTTAGGGTCATCAGCGAACGGGTCACGGGGCATTTGCCAATCAAAAGTCACGCCCTTAACCCTAAAGCCCTTATAAAGAAGTATCAAGCTTCACTATTTATGCTGCAAGAATATTTTGTGACTATGGGACGTTATAACTAACAACCGGCGCTGCAATTCTACTTCCGTTCGTAGATAGCGCTAGGCTAGACAAAACACCATAGCAGTATTGAGGAGGATCTTTGATGACGCAACAGCGAGTGACTACCGGTGGCGATGACCCTAATAAAGTGGCCCTTATTGGGTTGACTTTCGATGATGTATTGCTTTTGCCCGATGCTTCCGACGTCATTCCCTCGGAAGTTACTACCACCACCCAGCTCACCCGCAATATCAGTCTCAATATTCCTATAGTGTCCGCGGCGATGGATACCGTGACCGAGGCTCGCATGGCAGTCGCCATGGCTCGTGAAGGTGGGCTTGGGGTGCTGCACCGCAACCTTTCCATTGAAGAGCAAGCTCAGAATGTGGAAATAGTCAAGCGTTCCGAATCCGGAATGGTGACAGATCCCATTACATGCAGCCCCGATATGACCATTGCTGAAGTGGATGCTCTCTGTGCTAAATACCGTATTTCTGGGTTGCCGGTGGTGGACGAGACTGGCACATTGGTAGGGATTTGCACCAACCGTGACATGCGTTTTGAGGCTGATTACAGTCGCAAAGTATCCGAAATTATGACCCCCATGCCGTTGTTTGTAGCCCCTGAAGGCGTGACGAAAGAAGCGGCACTGGAATTGCTGTCTGCGCATAAGGTTGAAAAGCTACCTATTGTTTCCGCTAACGATAAACTCGTTGGGCTCATCACTGTCAAGGACTTCGTCAAGACCGAGCAACATCCCAACGCAACTAAAGACGCTTCAGGGCGGCTCTTGGTTGGCGCTGGCATTGGGGTAGGGGAAGAGTCCTTTCAGCGCGCTGGGGCGCTTGTTGACGCCGGTGTGGACGTATTGGTGGTTGATTCTGCCCATGCTCACTCCCGTGGCGTTTTGGAAATGGTGAGTCGTGTGAAAGCGGAATTTGGTGATCGCGCCGATATCATTGGTGGCAATCTCGCTACTCGGGCTGCGGCCAAAGCAATGATTGAGGCCGGTGCCGATGCGGTGAAAGTAGGCATTGGGCCAGGGTCGATCTGCACCACCCGGGTGGTTGCTGGCGTGGGCGCCCCGCAGATTACGGCGATCATGGAGGCGGCTGTGCCTGCTCGCGCTGCTGGGGTGCCCATTATTGCCGATGGTGGCATGCAGTTCTCTGGTGATATTGCTAAAGCCATTGCCGCAGGTGCATCCTCTGTCATGCTCGGATCCATGTTGGCGGGAACTACCGAATCGCCTGGTGATGTTGTAATCGTCAATGGTAAGCAATACAAGCGATACCGTGGTATGGGCTCCATGGGGGCCATGCAAGGGCGCGGTCTGACTGGTGAGAAGCGTTCCTTCTCTAAGGATCGTTATTTCCAGGCTGATGTGAAGAGCGAAGACAAGTTGGTTCCCGAGGGCATTGAGGGGCAAGTACCATTTCGGGGTCCCATCGAGGCTATTACCCATCAATTGGTTGGTGGGCTGCGTGCTGCGATGGGGTATACCGGATCTGCCTCGATCTCAGAATTGCAACAGGCGAAGTTTGTGCAGATCACATCTGCAGGCTTGCGGGAATCTCACCCGCACCATATTCAACAAACTGTGGAAGCACCGAACTATCGGTAGCCAGTAAGATTTCAGCGGTAATTATTGCAGTTACGCTCGCCTCTTGTGCCGCTTAAGGCGGTAGGGGTTGGTGGCTCGTCTGGGTTCGGCTTCGTGTTCTAGCGACAACGGCGAGCCAATATGCTTTATAGCAATGGGTATCATGAGTGCTGAGCTGGAGTTTGGGTTAGCGGCTGTGCTGCTTTGAAGGAGCTGATTTTGAAACTCCAGCTCAGCACGTCTGCTATTGCTTATGGTGATGGGGTGTTGGGGGGAGCCCAGAATATTTTTGGGTAGGTTTTCAGTGGGTTTCAGGGGATGTTGTGGAGTGGTTGGTTGTTGGTAGGAATTGTGCTGAGCTGTACTTTCTCGATTCAGTAGGGCGTTGACGGTGGGGGCTACAAGGGAACTCCAGCTCAGCATAGTTACTGCCAATGGGTTAGCGGTGTTTCTCGTGGCCCCAGTGGCAATGGGGATAATCGGGACGATATTTTTGACCATCTAGGTGGCTCAAAGACATATGGTCATTGATGATACTTGTGATTTATATCCGTATTCTTGCAAAACAAAACACTTGTGTCCATATCAAAAAGAATGCCAAAAACATTCGCAATTACCAGGAGATAAAGAAGGGTTTTTCTGCCTTATACCTGGTCCACAATAACCCCTGAAGAGGGCAATTACGGTAATATGATGCAGGCAACGGTACAATGCGGTGTTTGCTTTGCCCTGCTTGTGCCCGTTCGGGCAATGTTAAATTGAACACGAGGCGTTCTATCACTGGTTTTGGAGGGCAATCGAGGTAGGATTAGTGCGATAGTGCACAAGCCTTGAAGGAGGAAACCAGCTGATGCGGGATTATGTAGAAATTGGGATTGGGCGCAAAGCACGCCGAACATATTCACTGGAGGCAATCACAGTTTTACCCACTCGTCGCACCCGCTCCTCCAAGGAAGTTGACACATCATGGAATATCGATGCTTACTCCTTCGACATTCCTTTTGTGTCACATCCAACCGATGCCATTGCCGATCCAGAATTTGCCATTGAAATGGATCGTCTGGGTGGCATGGGGGTCATCAATGCAGAAGGCCTGTTAGGTAGGCATGTTGATATTGAGGCGGCAATTGACCAGGTGATCTCGGCTGCCCGTGATGAAAACGGTGAATTCAGCTATCACAATACTGACGCTATCGCCAAGTTGCAGGAACTCCATGCTGCGCCTTTAGATACCGACCTCCTGAGTGAACGCATCAACCAAATCTGGTCGGCTGGTGCTACTGTTGCAGTTCGGGTATCGCCCCAAAACGCTGTTGAGTTAGCCCCGGTCGTGATGAAGGCCGGCGCCGACTTGTTGTTTATCCAAGGAACCTTGCTGTCTGCCGAGCACTACCTTTCCCAAGGGGACCCGCTAAACCTGAAAGAATTTATCGCGTCTTTGGACATCCCAGTCATTGTGGGTGGGGTTTCCGACTACACCACAGCCATGCATATGATGCGCACCGGTGCCGTAGGCGTCATTGTTGGTGCAGGCGATGGTATCAATGGTGGCGAAGCCCTGGGCATTCAGCCTGCTCTGGCCACCGCAATTGCAGATGTGGCTGCTGCCCGCAGGGACTATCTGGATGAGACCGGTGGGCGGTACGTACACATCATTGCCGACGGAGAAATTTACACTTCAGGCAATGTTGTGGTTGCTATTGCCTGTGGTGCAGATGCCGTGGTTTTGGGATCTCCACTGGCAACCGCAAAAGAAGCAGCTGGTAAGGGCTATTTTTGGCCTTCGGCTGCGGGGCATCCTCGGTTCCCCCGTGGTCGGGTCGAACCCGTGAGCGAGATGGATCCCGAGCAGCGGCCCAGCCTGGAAACCCTGCTGTATGGCCCCTCAAGCGACCCATCGGGAACCCAAAATTTCGCGGGCGGGTTGCGGCGCGCCGTGGCTAAGTGCGGTTTCCAAGACCTCAAGAGCTTCCAGAAGGTCGAGCTGGCTTATCGTATCGGTTTCTAACCACTAACTTTTCGACGCCGCAGTTCCAACACAAGCGGAAACAACCAAACACACCGCTATCACTCCCAAAACCCCCATGTGTTGATTCAGCAGGAGCCAGCCGGCGGTGGCAGCCACCGCC
>CAJZGD010000212.1 GCA_915275065.1 uncultured Corynebacterium sp.
GACCAGGTGGCAGCCGACGTCGAAGCGGAATCTGCCGAGCCTTCCCTTGAGGACCAACTTGCGGAACGCACCGAGGACCTGCAACGGTTGGGGGCGGAATACGCCAACTATCGGCGCCGCACCCAGGCGGAACGCGAACAGGTGATCGAAAACGCCAAGGCACAAGTGGTCATGCGATTCCTGCCCATTGTGGATGATTTCGGTCTCGCGGAACAACACGGTGACCTGGCCGAAGGCCCGATGAAGGCCTTCCACGACAAGTTCATGAATGTGCTCGATGGCCTGAAGTTGCAGGCCTTCGGCGATCCCGGTGACGAGTTCGACGCCGAAATCTATGAGGCGGTCCAGGACATGTCCACTGGTGACATCAAGGCCGTAGGCACGGTGCTGCGCAAGGGCTATAAGCTCAATGGCCGGTTGCTGCGCACTGCTATGGTGATTATTGCTGACCCACCTGCTGACTCTGACTCGGAATCCGACGAAGGTTAGCACAACAAGAAAAGCGGGGCTCCAATCCGGGGTCCCGCTTTTCGACGTTCGAAGAGTGGTCGCATAACCGGCTCAAACCTGAGCGTGGGCGCTAGTCTTATAGTTTTCCATAGAAACTCGTAGTGTTCTACCTAATTATAGGGGTAATGCTATTACCTAAGGAGAACCTGTAATATCAGGTTGGCGAGAGTGGGGTGCCGGGCATTTTTAGGTGGAAATTGTGCTACTGAGGGCCGCTGGAATGGTGATTTGTGATATTCTCAGACGTTCTCAGACTCAGATTTTTTAGGGAAATTTAATAAATATAATGAGGATTTCCAATCTGAATGGTAAGATCAAGCCCAGTTGGAGAGAGAATTTTTGTAAGGAGTTCCTATCATGAATGCGCTGAAGCGTCGTACTAAGGTTGCAGCGGTTGCCGTATGTACCGCATTGGCAGCCACCACTGTTACCCCGGCCATCGCCCAACCCCAGAACCAGAGCAGCATGGAGCGGATTGTGGCTATGAGTGAGCAAATGGGTGGTTTGTTGAGCACGGGTGTGGTTTTCTTTGTGTGGTACATCACCTGTACGCTCAAGGATCCTCGAACCTGCACTTGGTAAGCGATCTGTACCGAACCTTCACCTACCACCATTAAGGAGTTCATTATGAATATGTTGAAGCGTCGCGCCAAGGTTGCAGCGGTTGCCATGTGTGCCGTGTTGGCCGCCACCGTTACTCCGGCCACTGCCCAAACCACGGAGACCACAACCCCGACCACTGCCACCCAAACCACGGAGAATTCGGCAAACGGTAGCCTGGATCAGATGACCAAGGTTTTGCAGCTCAGCACCACTGCCGTGGGTGGGCTGATCGTCCCATTCGTGCAGAAGATCCTGGGTGCGTTTGACCGGTTAGGCTGTGCCCTACGGGGCGAGTCTCCATGTGATGTAGGTTTCGCACGCCAGCAGTAGCAACGTTTCCTGGCGGTTATCGGCGTGACCGATATGCGCGCCATGTTGTACGCCCCAACCCATCTGATTACGGGTTGGGGTTTTTCTTATGAAATAACTGTAGGTAAAAGTGATAAATGTAATGGTCAGGGCTGGTATTTCGGCATTAGGCTGATGTGTAGTTGGAGAAGGAATTTGTCAATAGAAGGAGTTCTTCATGAATGCTTTGAAGCGTCGTGTGAAGACGACGGCGGTTGCCGTGTGTGCGATGATGGCTGCTACCACCGTCACCCCGGTTGCTGCTCAAACTACTCAACCACAGCAGCCATCCCATCAGAGCAGCGTGGAGAGCAAGCTTGCGAACATTAGCTCTCAAGTGTTCGGCGTATTGGGTACTGGTTTTATGTTCATCCTCTTTTTGCTAACCTGTTTCCGACCGAACAAGGGTCCTGAATGTAGCATCTAAAACAGTGAAAACCCCAACCATCCTTACAGTGGTTGGGGTTTATGGTGGAGGTCTGTGGCCTGGTTCGATTACTCGACAGGTGCCGGTGCCGCGCTCGAAGTCGGGGCTGGTGCCGGAGCCGGTGCTGGTGGTGCGAACGGGTTAGGAATATTGGTGGGCAGGCCTGGGATATTCGGCAACTGAATGTTGGGGATCAAGTTTTGCTGAATGGCCCAGAAAATCCCGCCGCCAACAAGCCCCAGAACAGCGACGATGGCGGCAATAACACCGAGTGTCGAGCCGGCGTTCACGCCCTTATTGCCCGACTTTTGGTTTTGGCCGGACTTATCCTTATTGGACTGCTTGTCTTTGTCGGATGGATCCTTGTCGGACTTATTGTCGCCCTTCGGGGGGACCACAACCTGTGCGGAGGACGATGCCGGAGCCGAGGTTTGTGCCGCAGCAGGAGTGCTGGTTTTAGCTGCGGTTGTTTGATTGTTGTTTGCGGCTGCGGTGGTGGATGCGGCAGCGGAGGCATTTGCTGCTGGGGCTGCCGGCTGAGCGTTAGCAATAGTGGAGGCTGCGCCCAGGCTTAGGGCAATGGTGAAGGTGACAACTATTTTACGCATAGTAAAAAACTAGCACTGCACCAATGATTTTCGATAGGTTTTTGTGTGAATTACCTAAGACTGGGGGTGGTATAAAGCCTGGTGATTCTCTTCTTGCTTGTCGACGCCCGCATAGCGTCGATAAGCGTTAGATATTACCGAGGCTTCCGTTCGCAGCCTACGCCGTCACCATCCCGGTCGAGGTGAGGACCAAAGCCGGGCTCATTGCTGCGGATCGGGCGGCCAAGCTCGTTCCACACGGCACGGCAGTTCTTGTAGCGCTTGCCGGAGGCGGCAGGAGCGGGTGCGGGGGCCTGGTGACGAACCGGCTGAGCCTGAGCCTGGGCCTGGCGGGCTGGCTGATTTTGGGCAGGTGCCGGTGCAGGGGCCGGTTGCGGTGCCGGGGCTGGTGCAGGTGCGGGAGCGGGCTTTGGCGCGAACGGGTTAGGCAGGCCCGGAATATTGATGAGGTTCTGCTGGAGGGCCCAGAAAATGCCGCCGCCAATGAGTCCCAGCACGCCGACGATGCCGGCGATGACGCCAGCAACCCGCAGGGCAGGATTCGAACTAGCTTGCTGACTCTTGTTAGCCTCATCAGCGGTTTGTGTGATCTCTTCCGGCTTCTTCTCATCCTTCTTGGAAGACAACGAAGAGCTGTTATCCGAAATTTCGGACTTATCCTCAGACTTTTCCTCGGTCTTGTTTGCCTTGTCCTTGTCTGCAGACTTCTCATCCTTGCTGCTGAGCTTGGAGGAAGACAGCTGATCCTTGATCTGGGCGCTCGGATCCACCTCTGGCTTCTCTACGATTACGGCCTCGTCGGCGGTGGTTTCGGCTTCCGCCTTGGGGGCTGCCGGTGCTTCGGGCTTGTCCTGGGAGCTGCTGCTGGATTTAGCCTCGTCGCTACCAGTTACGGTGGTGTCGGAGGTGGTGGTTTGGGTGGTTTGTTCCGTTTGGGTTACTTCGGCTTCCACAACCGGGGAAGGATCGGTGGTGACGTCTTGGGCGTTAGCAATCGTAGAAGAGAAGCCCAAGCTCATGGCAATTGTGAAGGTGATAAGTGTTTTACGCACAACGAGAAAATTAGCATCACGCACTTGCTTCCGCACTGCCTTTTGCATAAGTTCATTATCTATTACCTAACTTTGGGGGGAATTTATTAATAATCTCGGTGACAGTGCCCATAAAAATGGGGGCACTATACATTGATATTTCCTGGTAGAACCATTGCTGGACTGGGGGCTTGGGCCGAAGTGCGGAAGGTCGGTCTTGTGGAGCGGGTTCCAAGAATGGTAGGAAATTTGCTGAGCTAGAGTTGTGAATTTTCTTTCCACCTTCCCTGCCATCTGAATCGAGAAAGTATAGCTTAGAACTTCCGAAGCCCTCCGGCTGGGTCGCGCGTTAGCTGGGAAACGCTATGCATCCCGCCGAAAATCGGTTGCTTTGCGCCGAACCCAAGCTAATGCTCGCCAGGGTTCATCACCAATGCGGATTTTGGCGCTTGGGTGTTTTACGCTGCGGTTTTGCTTTAGCTGGGGTTCGGGAAATTTTGCTCTTGCCGTGGTCGCCTGGGGAGGGTTTCCCAGCTAACGCAAAACCGCTTGTCGACGGGGTGTTCAGGGATTGCCGTGCCGGTGACGGGCCAGCTTGGTGACGGGAGTTGGCCAGGATGGCGACAAAGACCGGCCGGCAGTTTGCCAAGCGGAAACGCTAAAATGACTGTTTAAAGACTATTTTGGTGGGGATGTAATGCATTACAAACGCCGTAACCTAGAACCTAGACCCTAGAACCTAGAAATAGTGGTAGAGGTTGTTGGAAACCTTTAGGTAGTAGGGGGTTATTCTTCGCTCAGTTTTTCGCTCGCCTCCAGGCCTATATCCATGCGGCGGGTTACCTCGGCGG
>CAJZGD010000213.1 GCA_915275065.1 uncultured Corynebacterium sp.
GCTGCGCCGGCCTTCGCTACCAGCTGTTTTTCGATGATCGGGAACTGGACGGGGACAAAATCGACTTGATTGGTGGCGTTTCCCTGGTGGTCGACAAGATGAGCATTCCTTACCTGAATGGGGCTCGCATCGACTTCGCTGACACCATTGAATCCCAAGGCTTTACCATCGAGAACCCCAATGCCGGTGGTTCATGCTCCTGCGGGGATTCCTTTAACTAAGGCAAAAAGGAATCCGGTGCCATAATGTGACACCGGATTTTTTCTGCAAAAATATAGCAGATTTGATTTATTTTGTGTTTGGTGGGGTTGGCCTTGGGTGGGCGTCGGCAAGCTTCGTCGATAAGCTTTATCGCGCCCACCCTATGCGCTAGCCCGGAAACCTAGAGGTAGACCGGGTATTCTTTTTCCTCAATGCCGGGGTCGATCCGCTTTTCCACGAAAATGCCGTACCAGATCATAAACGCCAACACGGTCCACAGGCGGCGGGAATGGTCGATGACCTCGTTGCGGTGTTCCTGCATCATCTCCACGAGCGCCTTCTTATTGAAGATATCGTCGGTCTGGGAATCGTTGATGGTATCCAACGCCCAGCCGAAGAGCTCATCGCCGGCCAACCAATGCCGCATGGGCACCGGGAAGCCGAGCTTGCGGCGGTTGAGCACGTGGGCCGGCACAATCTGTTCCATGGCCTTCCGCAACGCATATTTGGTGGTGCCGTGGGAAACCTTCAGGTCATAGGGGATGGTTTCCGCAACCTCAAAGACCACCTTGTCGAGGAACGGCACGCGCAGCTCCAACGAGTGGGCCATATTGATCTTGTCGGCCTTGACCAAAATGTCGCCCCGCATCCACGTGAACAGGTCCAGGTGCTGCATGCGGGCCACCGGATCCATGTGGGTGGATTGGGCATAGATTGGGGCGGTGACCTCACGGTGATCCCATTCGCGGGTGGCCCACGGAATGACCCGCTGCATCTGTTCGAAATTGAACGAGCGGGCATTGCCGTAATAGCGTTCCTCCATGGTCATGGATCCGCGTTCCAGCAGCGACTTTCCCTTCACGCCGTGCGGCAGCATTTCGGACAGGTAGTGCATGCCTTTCCGCAGCGGGGAGGGCATATATTCGAACGGCTTGAGCGACAACGGTTCCTTGTAGATCGTGTAGCCGCCGAATAGCTCGTCCGCACCCTCGCCGGAGAGCACCACCTTGACGTGTTTGCGGGCCTCCTGGGCCACGAAATAGAGCGGCACGAGCGACGGGTCCGCCACGGGGTCGTCAAGGTACCACATGATCTTCGGAATCGCATTGACGTATTCCTCGGGCGACACGATCTTCACGATGTGTTCCACGCCGATTGCTTTGGCCGACTCGGCGGCAACATCGACCTCGGAATAGCCCTCGCGTTCGAAGCCGGTGGTAAAGGTGAGCAGGTCCGGGTTATGACGCTTGGCCAGCGCCGCAATGGCGGTCGAGTCGATGCCGCCAGAGAGGAACGATCCGACGGTCACGTCGGCCCGCATATGCTTTTCGACACTGTCCTCTAAGGCTCGGGCAATGCGATCGAATAAATCTTGTTCCTTGGACTTTGGCACGAACTGGGCCGGGAATTGCGGCCGGAAATAGCGCGTTTGTTTTAATTCGCCACCCGGCTTAATGATCCCGGTGCAACCGGATTCCAGGCGACGAATGCCCTTATGCAGACTCTCTGGTTCGGGCACATATTGCAGGTCGATATAGTGTTCGACGGCATGCTTGTCGAGCTCCAGCAGCAGGCCAATATCGTCGGCCATCTCTAGAATGCATTTCTTCTCCGAGGCGAAAACTGTGCCCTTGTCCGTGGTGGCGTAGTACAGGGGCTTAATGCCGAAGGGGTCACGTGCGAGGAAGAGCTGCCTTTCCACGCTGTCCCAAATGGCAATGCCGAACATGCCACGCAGATGCTGCACCACGTCGGTGCCCCAATGATGGTAGCCCACGACTATGGGCTCCCCGTCGCCCTCGGTATTGAAGGTGTAGCCGAGTTCGGTGAGCTCTTTGCGCAGCTCAATGTAGTTGTAAATCTCGCCATTAAAGGTCATGGCGTAGCGATCAGGCTGGTCCGCTGGTCCCCATCGAAGCGGCTGGTGGGAATGCTCTAGGTCGATGATGGAAAGGCGGTTAAAACCAAACACCGCGTCATCATCATTCCAGGTGCCTGCTTCATCCGGTCCGCGGTGGCGCATGCATGGCAAGGCCGTTTTGATTGCACCCACAAACTGGGCGGCATTACTGTTTGCGGTAAGCATGCCAAGAAGTCCACACATAAAAAGCGGAATCCTCCTTCTATAAGTAATGAGGGTTATTAAGGTATCCGCATAAGGGTACTCCTATATTGTGGCCAATATGGTCGACGGGGGCAGTTGTTCGGGTAGTTTTATAAAAGCAGTTTTGCTATGATCGTGGAGAACTTCGCTATGATTTTGCTGCTAGCAACTTTGCGACGGGGGTAATATCCGGGCAGGATTGTGGGCATACAAAAGGTTGATCAAACAAAAATCTCCTGTGATTTGAATTACAATTGGGTGGGTTTTGGGTGGGGGAGAAGGGGGAAACCCACTTAAAACACCTAGAAAACGCATAATGTGGCTATAGTTACCCCTTTTAGGTGTCTTGCCAATAAATTCAAAGTTCCTGAAAAGCCGTGACGATGCAGTATTCTGCGATAAGAGACGTGGTTAAAGACTGACTATAGGAAGGCAGACGCGCGTGGAACAGCAGCACAAGCGTAAGGCAGTGCTCGGTGGCTTGCTCGGGCTTGGTGGCCTGATGCTGGCCGGTTGTGATGTCGATGCTCCGGGTGGGGCATTGGGGTGGTTCCTGGGAATGGGCTGGCCCAAAGGCATTACCCCCGAAGCAACAGCCATGTACAACTTTTGGGAATGGGTGTGGGTAGTTGCCTGGACCATTGGCTTTATCATGTGGGCCCTGTTTATCTATGGCATGTTCGCCTGGTCCGCCAAGCGAGCCAAGAAGGCCGGCAAAGACGAATTCCCCCGCCAAACCCAATATAATATTCCCTTGGAACTGGTGCTGACCATCTTCCCGATCATTATCGTGATGGGCCTGTTCTTCTTCACCGTCCAAACCCAGGAAAAAGTCACCGCATTGGACAAAGATCCCAAGGTGACCGTGGACGTGACCGCTTATCAGTGGAACTGGAAGTTCGGTTACCAGAAGGTTGCCCCGGAACTCACCGCCGACGGCCAGGAATACGTGGGCACCGACGAGGAGCGGCAGAAACTTGCCGAGGAAAGCAAGGTTGACCCCAACGGCAAGAACCCTATCAATGGCCGGTCCAAGTCTGATGTGTCCTACTTGCACTTCAATAAGATTGAAACCCTGGGCACCACCCAGGAAGTGCCGGTGTTGGTGCTTCCCTCGAATACGCCCATCGAGTTCCAGTTGGCCTCCGCCGATGTGAGTCACTCCTTCTGGGTGCCGGAGTTCTTGTTCAAGCGAGACACCTATAACCACCCCGAGGAAAATAAGCAGGAACGTCGCTTCCAGGTGGAAAAGATCGAAAAGGAAGGCGCCTTTGTCGGACGTTGTGCCGAAATGTGCGGCACCTACCACGCCATGATGAACTTCGAACTGCGGGTTGTGTCCCCGGAGAAGTTCACCCAATACCTGGAGTACCGCAAACAAAACCCCAACGCTTCCAATGCGGATGCCCTGGAGTCCATCGGCGAGCCCGGCTATGCCACAAGCACCGAGCCGTTTAACTCCAACCGCGATACCCGCAACGGCGATAACTTCGTCGAGAATACCGCTAGCTAAGGAGAATTAATTATGCGTGGTGGCGCAAAAATCATGTATTCAATAGCGGTCTTCTTAGTGACCGTCTCGGTGCTCTACTTCTTGGGCACGATGTACATTAACGACTCCGGTAACCTGTATCGGGCCGGTGGCGGCAGCTACAACTACGAATGGGCTGGTGGGGTCTCCATCATTCTGGCCGCCGCCCTGGCACTGATGTTGGGTGGGTACCTGCACTTTACGGAAAAACGCATCGACGTGCTTCCCGAAGACTGGGAGGAGGCCGAAATCGCCGACGGTTCCGGCACCCTGGGCTTCTTCTCGCCGCACTCCATTTGGCCATTCGCCATGTCGATGGCCGTGGCGGTCCTGGGGTTCGGTATCGTCTTTATGCACTATTGGCTCATTGCCTTGGGCGCGATATTTTTGATCTACACCACCGTCATGCTCAACCTGCAATACGGGTTGCCTAAGGAAAAGCACTAACTCACGTCTTCTACCGTAACTGCCCCACAACCGCCTGACTAGCAGAAATGCTACAGGCGAGATCGGAA
>CAJZGD010000214.1 GCA_915275065.1 uncultured Corynebacterium sp.
GCGGGATCATGCCCTCGTCTGCCCGCTCCGCGAGCAGTACCCCGAAGGAATGGGGAATCCGGTGCCAGATCACGAGATCGAGCAGCCGGCGGCCCAGCAGCACCAGCATCAGTGTGTAGATAATCATGGCGACGAGGATTTCGTTGCGTTCTTTTTTGTTCACGTCCATGACGTAAGTCCTTGTCCTTCCTGCAATTCCCGCTTGTTTCCGCGAGAAGCATATCGTTTCTCGATATATCGTTATTCAATATGTTATATCGTTTTTCGATATGCCGCAAGGGCCTTCCCCCATGTAGGTTCAAGCCGGTTTCAGGGGCGGATACTAGGGGTGCAAGGATGGCTGGAGGGCTGCACCTGGGCAACTTCAGGGCAGCGCAGCTTGGTTTCGCGTTGCCGCTGGTCTTGCCGGCTGCAGGCCGGAACTCCAGCTCAGGAAACTTGATACTTTGCGGGGCTGCAGGTTTGGTGGGCTGGGACTTGCAGAAAAGCCAGATTCACAGCATAACCGCACCAATAAACCCCAGCCCACTAAGTTTGCAGCCCCGACAAACTCACCACCACAGCCACGCTTCATAAGTGCTGAGCTATAGTTTCAAACCTGCTGCCCCCATACGCCCAGGAACCCAAAGCGCCCAAAACCAGAACCCCAGCTCAGCAAAACCACTACCCTCCAAACCTGCAAGGCTTCAAGTTTGGTGGGCTGGGGTTTGTCGGTGTAGTCAGAGCACACAAGGTAGTAGGCCTATACAAACCCCAGCCCACCATATGTGCAGCCCCCACCAGCACCGGATTTCAGCAAGCTTTACCCACTCCCCTCCCCAGCTTGAACCCCCTTACCCCACGCTCTCGCTTACCGGAACGTCCGGCGGGCCACCTCGGCAGCAATAATGCTTGATTGAATATCTTCGCCCGTGACATCACGATATTCCCGGGCAGCTTCGACCCATGTCTCGGTTTTGGCAAGATAGAGGAATCGTTCGAAACGTGGTTCGTCAAAGAATTCTGTCACACTTTTGTCCGCAAAATGTGTTGCGATAAATTCAGCGGCGTCTCTGGGCCATTTTGGTCCTCGGAAAATGTTGCCCAATTTCATATTGTTGTACCTCCTTGGGCTTGGAAACGCATTATTTTAGCTGCCTAACTGGCATATATTCATCTTGATTATGTTCATTCTACGTGAATGCTCTTACCCCCATGGCTGGTGAATATAGTTCGAGGCTTATTCGACTGGTGGGAAGTGTGGGTGTACTTTCCACCGTTGTGAATAAGCCTCGGATGGTTTATTGGCGAACGGCAAGGCCAGTCATTGGCCGCACTGTGAATGCAACCACTCGGTTGCTGCCTGCTCTGGCTGGTCGGTCGACACATCCGGCGCGATCGGGTCTTCGGAGAATTCTTCCCCGGTGCGGGCCACGTCGTTAGCAGTAGTGACCATCAAGCCGGCGCCGTCGGGCATGTCGATAATCAGGTTGCCGCTGGCGTAGCCGGCGCTGGGCTGCCCAAATGTGCGCGTGTTTTCCAGGCCGCGGAAGCTGAGGAGGGTGGCTTCGCCGGAGCTGGCGGTAACGTTGCTGGTGAGGATGGCGACCGGCACCCGGAACTTGTCTTTCGGCCCCACGGTAGTGGGTGTGCCGCCGCCGGAGATGCTGCCATTGTTGAGGGTGACCGGGCTGGTCGAGTTTTTGCTCTTGAAGCTCATGACGGTCCCATCGGGCAGGAGTCCGCTGACGCCGGCAATCATGGGACCCATGTCGCCACCATTGTTTTTGCGGAGGTCAAGGATGACACCACAGGAATTCGGAACGTTTTCGGCCAACCCGTTCGCAAGTATGTCCGCATATTTTTGTCCGACCGGCCCGAGATTCAGACTTGGAAGCATGGCGGTAACAATGTTGTCATTCTTGGTTACGGTTGGGGAGTCATTACCCAAGTCATCACTGGTTGCGTTGTCTTCCGGCGAAAGGAAATTGGAATGCTTCCCGCCGGCCACCTTGAGGTATTTCTTGATGATCGGGTAGGTTTCCTCAATCGAATGGACGTTCGTAATTTCCGTTTTGGCTTCCTCGTACGCTGCGGTGGCTTGCGGAGTGTCCGCGTAGATCGCAAAGTTGCGGCCAATGTCAATGGCGGCCTGTCCATACCGGTGCGGCGTGGAAACCATGAGGATCGGCCGGCCGAGCAGCGCGACCCCCAAGCTTGGCCCAAAGAACCAGGTGATGGCGCCGGCCAGAACGGCGATCACCGCAATGATGATGGTGAGAGTTTTTACGACTTTCATGGCAGTAGTCCTTCCGCGACGAGTCGCAGTGTCTGACGACGGGCGGTTGGGGCGACCCAACCCGCCTGGTTTTGCGCAATTGTTTTTCGAGTTGCCCCTACTGTTGCGCACCAAGCTTTGCGACGGACCCCGCAGCGACTGAGGCTTCATGTACAGGGGGAATCCCAGGCTGGCCCACAATGCCGTTGCACCCTTACCTGTGTCGTTCATGATGTTCATGATTTCCTTCCTTTCGACAATCATCCGCATATCGTTTTTCGATATATCGTTATTCAATATGTTATATCGTTATTCGATATGCCGCAAGTGTGCCCTCTCCCCCACCATCGCATGCAAAATTGCCACTACCGGCACAAACACCCATAACTCCGGTATCAAGTGGTATAGATCATATTTTTCGCGCTAGTTCCCCCACCGCGATCATGCTTCGCAAGTGCTGAGCTGTAGTTTCAAACCTGCTGCTCCATACAGCCAGGGGCCAGAAACATCCCAAACCAGAACTCCAGCTCAGCAGAACCGATACCCTCAACCTCACAAGGCTGCATCACCGCTAAGCTAGAGTTTCACATCGGCTACCGACCAGAAAACCCGGCAACCCCCAAGCCAAACCAGGCCTCGCTATCCCCTACCCGGCTTCGCATACTCCACCACCGGCCACATCCATTCTGCCTATTTGGTCTAGCCGGTCTTTCAGGTCGTAGACAATGGTATCGTCGCCGGGGAAGACGTCAAAGATATTGCCAAGATCTTTAAAGGGTTCTTCGAACAGTTGGCCTATGGTCAGCGAACCGGTCTTAGCGAGCACCCGGATGATGCGGCGCAGGAATTCTTGTTGCTTGGCGTTGAGGTTGGAGCGGCTGAGGAAGTCGGCAAATTGCTCCTGGACCGCTTCCTGGTCCAGCCCGATGAGGCCGCGCACGAATCCAACAATGCTTTGGTCGCCGATGCGGGCCCGAAATTCGTCGACACCTTCCACACCAGCAATGATTTCCTCCAGAGCGGCCAGGTCCATGGCGGTGAGGGGCTTCATTTTGCGTAGCCGCTGGATGGGTAGGTCGTCTAGGTGTTTTTCGAGGACTTCTCTGAGTTGGTCTTCAACACTGCTATGGCTCAGGTTAGCGGTTTCGGTGGGTAGGTTGAACTCTGCGGGTTCGGCCAGTTCGTCTTCAATGTCGAGAACCACCTCACTGCGGTAGCCGGGATCTATGAATTGCACCAGGGTGCGTAGGGTTCGGCGAGCAAGTTCCAGGTCGGCAATGGTGATGCCTTCCCACCAAAAGTCTTCGCTATAGTGTTCGAGTGTGCTGGCGGCGTCCGCAACACGGGGCACATTGGTTTTACTCAATAGGTGGCGGGCGATGTTGGTCACTCGATCCCGGTGGCGCGTGGGTAGGGCTTCGCCCCGGGCGAGGGCTAGTTGCAGGGTGAGTATGAGATAGTCGAATCGTTTGGCTTGCTCTTCGTCTTCGGGATCGTCAGCGAAGGGGAGATATGCCAGTTTACCTGCAGATTCTATATCCGTGCCAGATTCCCAGGCATCGGCACGCAGGTAGTGTTCCAGGTCGGCGCGCTCGTCGGGTCGCACAAGTACGCTACTGATGGGAACGGTTTGGAGTTGATTCCGTAGCCCTGACACAAGGTCAGCTCGGGTTGGGTCGTCAGCGGGCAGTAGTGAGGCTAACTCTATCCGTCGCAGGAACGTACGTTCGGATAAGGGACGTTGTTGACTGCCAGTGGTGGGCATGATGCGGTCGGCATCTTCAAAGCGGCGGAGGTTGTCACAGTAGTCGAAGACGTAGAATTCTCGTTTGTGTAGGCCTTTGCCAAACAGGTTGGGCGCCAATCGGGTGCCACGGCCGATCATTTGCCAAAATTTGGTGTTGGAGTACACAGGTTTGAAAAACACCAGGTTAACCACGGCGGGCACATCCACACCGGTATCGAGCATATCCACGCTGATGGCAACGTCGAGGGAACCTTTGCCGGAGGCTTTGAATCGGTCGATGAGATCGAGGCTGTCATAGACTTCATGGGTGATGACAGCC
>CAJZGD010000215.1 GCA_915275065.1 uncultured Corynebacterium sp.
TTAGCTGGAGTGGCAATTGCCACTCCAGCTAATACTTTAGATAGCAATGTTGCAGAAAGCGATCCCTACTTAACTTTTCGAGGCATTGTAAAAGTTAAGTGCCCAGTCGTCAATCTTCGTATTCTTTGGGGATTTATTGTCGGATGATTTTTGTGCGTCTCTAGGTGTAGGCGACATGACTACTCTTTTTGTTCGTTATCAGTAGATCGTGGTGCTGGTGGTTATTGTTCGGAGAAGAGTTCGAGGAGCTCTTTGCCGTTGGTGGGTTGTTTGCCGGTTTTATAGTTGTACCAGACCCCGGCTGCGGGTTCGACAGCCCACGCGATTTCATCCTGGGAATAACCCCGCTGACGGGCACTAGAAACCATATTGACGCACCACTCATAATCATCCATATTGGCGTATTCGTAGTATTTACGCATGGCTGGAATAATGTTTTCTAATGGGATATCGTCAACGAGCACCCAATCATCAGGAGAAATATTCTCATCCATGACATACGTATATCCGAATTCTTTATTAATATAGGGCATGAGCTCGGGTGGGGTAATCACTAGCGATGGTGCTGTGGACCAACCAGTTAAAAACCTGTGCATTTCTAGCGCTTTCCTACCGGCAAAATAAGGTGTAGGCTGCCGCTCCTCTGGCGGGATAGTAGGAAATGCTATCAACCATTCTCGGTAATTTTCATCAACAAAGCCACTGTATTCAGGAAGCGTAGTGAGTTCGGTGTAGTGCAGATATTCCATAAGTGCCTGGTCGGATTCCAGCAGTGGTATGCCAATGAAACCAGTTTCGACCGCTTCGTTGTATTCTTCCTCGGTGAGTTGGTTATGAAGAAGAAACCCGTGTTGTTTTGCAGCTAATTCCCGATAATCCATAAAAATATCCTTTAAACCTTGTTGTTATTGGCTATGATAAAGCTTGTGTATCGTCCCCACGAATAACTCGTTTCCAACACTAGGAAAAGGCAAGCTAGATAGCCTGTTCTTTACTAATCTTCCGCCTCTTGGTGTAGACGGATTTCCCCAGGGGATGAATAAGCTTTGATGTGTAATCTAGTAGTTTTCACAGAATAAGTACAGGGGCTGATGCTGTTACCCTTAATGTGGGGTTATGTGGCATATTTTCTGCATGAGGTGTGTCATGTTTGCTGGATGCATCTCAATCAGGTGATATGGCTCTGTTTCTGCTAATAAGCTATCTCACGAAAACCAGTCCAATTCCCCCACTTTGGGCGTCGTAAAGCGCAAAAAACTGGGTCGCAATAATACAACCCAGTTGAAATGGTGTCCCCGACAGGATTCGAACCTGCGACCTTTGGTACCGGAAACCAATGCTCTATCCACTGAGCTACGGAGACCCACGTTGCCTCAACCACATCTTCGGCAACGCTTTGACAGTTTAGCACCTGCCGGCCCAAAAACGAATTCGGGCCGTCAAGCAGGGGCAGCGGGGGTTATCCGAAATAACCCGGCACCTCACCAGCGGTGGCTTTACCGGTGCGCAAATAGTTCAAAACCAGCTTGTCCACAGCCTTATTATCGTAACCGAAATGGCCGTGACCAGGGCCATTCACCGTCACCAGGGTGGACTGCATGGCGGCCTGCATGTGGGAGAAATTACCATACGGGGTTTGCGGGTCCTGCCGGCCCTGAATCTCCAGTGGCTTCACCTTCAACGCGGAACCATCCAACTTCACCCCAGGCGTCACCCGCTTCGCACCCTGGCAGGCCAAACCCGAACCGTGCAACAATTGGCCCGTAGCAAACGGATCCTTGCTCACAAACATGGTCCAGTACGCCCGCGGAATCTCATTCGCCCGCGGCGCCGTCACCGACTCATTACACATCATCGTCTGCTGCATCTGCAGCGATGCGGTGGCGGCCTTGATCTTCGCATCATTCACATCCAGCTCGCCGAGGCTCTTCAAATCATCCTCAGCCAACTTCGGGTTCGCAATCGCCCGGGCGATCGTATCCCACTTATACGCCATCGGCAGGAAAGCATGCGTGTACAGCATCAAAAACGAGCTCTGCTGCGACTTACCGCCAGCGGTCAACTGGGTGCCCACATTCTCCGCCTGGGCCCGACCCGGCTCCACCGAATTCATCGCATCCACACCGGCCTGACCAGCGCCCTGCGTGCCCGCCGGCAAATCCGCGGCCGTGGCCTTCGGTGGCGCCACCGACGGCGTCACCCCGGATTGGGCCTTGACCGCATCCGCCCACTTCCGGTACACCGCATAGGGAGTGGTGCCCAAATGGTACTTTGCGTCATTCTGCGCCACATAGCCGAAGAACTGGTGCAACACGTCCCGATACGCCGGCTCCTGCCGGGCCATAATCTCCGACCACTGCAATGTTGGATCAATGCCCGAATCCAACACCGTATGCTTCACCCGATTCGGGAACAGGCTGGCATAACTTGAACCCAGGATCGTGCCATACGACAAACCATAAATATTAATGGTTTCCCGCTTCAACGATTTCCGCACCTCCTCCCAGTCCCGGGCGGTGTTCTCCGTGGTGATTTGGTCCGCATACCCCGGCTGCTTCGACTCGCACCGGGACCGTAATGCGCTACCAGGGTTTGTGAACTCATCAACCGGATTCGACCCCGGGTTTGCTGGGCAGTCCATCGGCGTCGACCCGACCAAACCGCGGGGCTGCACCCCCACCACCTCAAACTGGGAGAAAAGCTCCTGCGGCAGCCGGGTCCCATTCTTCTTCCCCAACCATTCGTACACGCCCCCACCCGGGCCGCCAGGGTTGGTAAACACTACCTCGGCGTTTGCGTTCGGGAACTGGATAAACCCCACGGTGATTTTCTTACCGCCTGGATTCGCGTAGCTTTCCGGCACCTCAATGTGCCCACAGCGCGCGCCGGGTCGGTCGAGTTTCTCCGCCGGGCAGTTCTCCCACGTGATAGGGGCTGCTGCGGTTTGTGCCTGGGCTTGGGCGGTAAGCGGCATTATGGCCGGCAGTAAAGTTGTTGCGGTCACAACACTCATGACGCGCCGTATGGTGTGCCTCAAAGTTCCCATGAGATATGAATACTCCCTTGTAAAACTCATCATAAATACTCATCAGTATTTTAGAATTAGATATCTATATATTTAGGTTAGTGGATGAGCTTTTCTGCGGAAAGAAAAACTCCCCAGAGGGGGTAATAATTATTACCTTCCCATCCGGGGAGTTTTCGCTATTATGTCGCAGGCTCATGGATGTCATGCCAGCATTACCACCAGCTGGCCGTGGGCTTTGCCTACGCTGCCACGGTGTCACATGGCGCCAGTGCGGTACCGATGCTACGTCGGCGCAGGTGTCTCACTCAGCATCATGTGACTGCATGTATCCGTGTCGGCGCCGCTAGCTGGGCAAGGCCGGCAGGCTAGCAGACGGGCAGATGTGCAGCTGGGCGGCAGGTACGTGCGGTGTGCGTGGAGTTCGGTCGCCCAGCCGGCCCCAGGCCCCAGCACACGCCGGCGCTCAAGCGGGCCCACCTAGGCAGGCACACGGACTGGCACGGGCCGGTTAGTCGACGATGAGGCAAATGAGTGTGCGGGGGCCGTGCACGCCCTCCACACGGTTGAGCTCAATATCCGACGTGGCCGACGGGCCGGAAATCATGGTGACCGGCTTCTCCTTGCCCAGGCGGCCGATCATTTCCGGCACCCCATACACCACGTTCTCCATGCGCACAATCACCACGTGGCAGTCCGGCACCAGTGTCAACGCGCGGCGCCCACACAGGGGATTCGACTCCAGGCAGATCGTGCCCGTTTGGGCCGACGACACGTGCGAATCGGTGACCACCGCATCAACATCGTTGAGCAGCCGCGGGTCGGTGCTGCGATCATCCGGTGTGGCGTTGCCGGTGAAGGACGAAAACAGTTTCTTGTCCAGCCCCTCGGCGTAGCGAACCTCCTTCGCGCCGCGCTCCTTGAGCACGTCAGCAATGGTTTGCGGTAGCTTCTTCACGCTGGTCTCGTGCACAATCGCCTTGTAGTCTTCAAGACGCTCAATGAGGATTTCCTTGAGCTGCTCCCGGGAATACTCCTCGGTCTTGTTCATGTTGTAGGTGCGGACGATCTCCACATCCTTGGGCATGTTCGACAGCTGATGTGCGTTACGGATGCGTGTGAGGATTTCGGTCTTGGCGTCCATTATTTCTTCTCCTCCTTGGCAGCGTCAGCGGCATCAGAGTCGGCTTTGGTAGGAATATTATTCTTTGGCAGTCCCTCCGCCTTTGCCCGCGCTAAGAGCGCGGCA
>CAJZGD010000216.1 GCA_915275065.1 uncultured Corynebacterium sp.
CAGGTGTGGTCGACCCCAAAGGAAATGCGCACCGGACTGGTGACGCTGGGACGACGAGCACTATTGCGGGCCGCCGAGCACCAAGGCCAATTAGAGCAGGTCGAAGAAGAACTCTTCCGTCTCTCCCGGTTGCTGCTCAAGCAACCAGAATTGACCCTACTGCTTGACGACCGAAGCGCGGATCCCGTCGCAAAGCGAGATCTGCTGGCAAAAGTGCTGTACGGCAAGGTGACCGCGGTAACGGAAGCCTTAGCACTGCAAGTCATTGGCCGCCCCGAACATAATGCCATCGACGATGTGAATGCCCTATCGGAGTACGCCGCCGAACTTCACGGCTGCAAAGTAGCAGTTGTAACCTCGGCAAATGCTTTAACAAAAGCACAACACCGGGCACTAGCCACCAAGCTGGAAGGCATTTACGCGCATCCGATGAGTTTGCACACCGAGGTTGATCCCAGCCTCATTGGTGGTGCAATCATTCGAGTCGGTTATGAAGTCATTGATGGCAGCACTTCGGGTAAGATCGCCCGACTGCGCGCCCAACTCGTGTAACACACGAACATACATTCACTAAAAGAAATTGCTGGAAGAAACAACCGAGAGCAGGAAGAACATGGCGGAGCTTACGATCTCCTCCGATGAGATCCGTAGCGCGATTGCGAACTACACTTCAAGCTACTCCGCGGAGGCCTCCCGTGAGGAGGTCGGCGTGGTCCTTTCCACAGCTGATGGCATCGCCCAGGTGTCTGGACTCCCATCAGTCATGGCAAATGAGCTACTTGAGTTCCCCGGTGGGGTTATTGGTGTCGCGCAAAACTTGGACACGGATCGCGTCGGCGTTGTGGTTTTAGGTAACTACGAAACCCTCAAAGAAGGCGACGAGGTCAAACGAACTGGGGAAGTCCTCTCCATCCCGGTCGGCGATAAATTCCTCGGCCGCGTCATTAACCCACTGGGACAACCCATTGATGGTTTGGGTGCCATTGAGGCTGAAGAAGACCGGGTGCTGGAACTCCAAGCACCATCGGTGTTGCAGCGTCAACCCGTGGGCGAGCCGATGCAAACCGGCATTAAAGCCATCGACGCCATGACCCCCATTGGCCGGGGTCAGCGCCAACTTATCATTGGTGACCGTAAGACCGGCAAAACCGCCGTGTGTATCGACACCATTTTGAACCAAAAGGCCAACTGGGAAAGCGGCGATAAAACCAAGCAGGTTCGCTGTATCTATGTTGCCATCGGCCAAAAGGGCTCCACCGTCGCCGCAGTGCGGAAAACCCTGGAAGACCATGGCGCGTTGGAATACACCACCATCGTGGCCGCCCCCGCATCCGACTCCGCCGGCTTCAAATGGCTGGCCCCCTTCGCCGGTGCGGCACTCGGCCAGCACTGGATGTACCAGGGGTATCACGTGCTGGTCATCTATGATGATCTGACCAAGCAGGCCGAAGCCTACCGTGCTATCTCCCTGCTGCTGCGTCGCCCGCCGGGCCGTGAAGCATACCCCGGTGACGTGTTCTACCTGCACTCCCGCCTGCTGGAACGTGCCGCCAAGCTTTCCGACGACATGGGTGGCGGCTCCATGACCGCCCTGCCCATTATCGAAACCAAGGCCAACGACGTGTCCGCCTTCATCCCGACCAACGTGATCTCCATCACCGACGGTCAGGTGTTCCTGGAATCCGACCTGTTCAACCAGGGTGTGCGTCCCGCCATTAACGTTGGTGTGTCCGTTTCCCGTGTGGGCGGTGCCGCCCAAACCAAGGGCATGAAGAAGGTGTCTGGTTCGCTCCGTCTGGACCTGGCTGCCTACCGTGACCTGGAAGCCTTCGCCACCTTCGCCTCCGACCTGGACCCCGCGTCGAAAGCTCAGCTGGACCGCGGTGCTCGCCTGGTGGAACTGCTCAAGCAGGCCGAAAACTCCCCGCAAACCGTGGAGCACCAAATCACCTCCATTTGGTTGGCCAGCGAAGGCCACTTCGATAACGTGCCGGTGGTCGACATCCGTCGCTTCGAATTCGAATTGCAGGACTACCTGCAAGCCGAGGCCCCGGAAGTGTTCGAACAGATCAAGGGCGGCCAGCAGCTGTCCGAAGAATCGCAGAACACCCTGGTGGAAAAGACTGAGGAGTTTAAGCACAGCTTCCAAACCACCGACGGCACCCCGGTTGTTCACGACCTTGACGTGGATGCCCTGTCCGAGGATGAGATTAAGAAGCAAACCCTCAAGGTGAAGAAGTAAGAACATGATGTCGATGCTTCTTACCCAGCAACACCACGGAAGGAGGCGGGTGACCCATGGCTAGTTTGCGCGAGCTACGCAGCCGGATCCGGTCGGTGAACTCCACCAAAAAGATCACCAAGGCACAAGAGCTCATTGCCACCTCACGCATCACCAAGGCACAAGCCAAGGTGGAAGCAGCCGAACCGTACGCCACCGAGATCCACAATGTGATGGAACGACTGGCGTCGGCAAGTTCTCTCGACCACCCCATGCTGCGGGAACGGGAAAACGCGAAACGGGCCGCGGTGCTGGTGATTTCCAGTGACCGAGGCATGTGCGGTGGCTACAACTACAACGTTTTCAAAAAGGCAGCCGAGCTGGAGAAAAACCTCGAAGACCACGGATATGAGGTAGTTCGCTACGTTTCCGGCAATAAAGGCGTGGGGTACTATAACTTCCGCAGCCAACCCTTCGTTGGTTCGTGGTCCGGGTTCTCCCAAGACCCCTCGTGGAAAGAAACCCATGATGTGCGCCGGCACCTCATTGATGGTTTCCTCGCCAGCAGTGAAGGTACCGCCAAATATCGGCCCGGGCTGACCGGCCCGGAGGGCGAAGCAGTACAAGGATTCGATTCCGTCCATGTTGTGTACACCGAATTCGAATCCATGCTGACCCAAACCCCGCGGGCACACCAATTGCTACCAATCGAACCCGTGATCGAACCCGAAGAGCTTCCAACGGGCGAGGACTACCTTGACTCTTCTAGCAGCAGCGATGCGGAACCCGATTACGAATTCGAACCGGATGCCGATACCCTGATTGCGTCATTATTGCCCAAATACGTGTCGCGCAGCCTGTTTGCCATGTTCTTGGAGGCTGCGGCATCGGAGTCGGCTTCCCGGCGTAATGCCATGAAGTCGGCAACTGATAACGCCACGGAATTGGTGAAAGACCTCTCCCGGATTGCCAACCAGGCACGTCAGGCCCAGATTACTCAGGAAATTACCGAGATTGTCGGTGGCGCTGGCGCGCTCGCCGAAAGCGGAGAAAGTGACTAGATTATGACCACAGCTCTTTCAGAGCAGAACACGCAGCGGGCGTCCGTCGCCGGCCGTGTCGTGCGCGTCATCGGTCCGGTCGTCGACGTGGAATTCCCGCGCGGCGAGCTGCCGGCACTGTATAACGCGTTGACTGTCGAGATCACCCTCGAAGCAGTCGCAAAAACCATTACCCTTGAGGTGGCCCAGCACCTAGGCGATAACCTGGTGCGCACCATCTCCATGGCCCCCACCGACGGCCTGGTGCGTGGTGCCGTGGTGTCCGACTCCGGCCGACCCATCTCCGTGCCCGTCGGCGATGTGGTGAAAGGCCACGTGTTTAACGCCCTGGGCGATTGCCTGGACGAGCCCGGCCTTGGTCGGGACGGTGAACAGTGGGGCATCCACCGCGACCCGCCCCCGTTCGACCAGTTGGAGGGCAAGACCGAAATCCTGGAAACTGGCATTAAGGTCATTGACCTGCTCACCCCCTATGTGAAGGGCGGTAAGATCGGCCTGTTCGGTGGCGCCGGTGTGGGCAAGACCGTGCTCATTCAGGAAATGATTACCCGTATTGCCCGGGAATTCTCCGGTACCTCCGTGTTCGCCGGCGTGGGTGAACGCACCCGTGAGGGCACCGACCTCTTCCTCGAAATGGAAGAAATGGGCGTGCTGCAAGACACCGCACTGGTGTTCGGTCAGATGGATGAGCCGCCGGGAGTGCGTATGCGCGTGGCCCTGTCCGGCCTGACCATGGCCGAATACTTCCGGGACGTGCAGCACCAGGACGTGTTGTTATTCATCGACAACATTTTCCGGTTCACCCAGGCCGGTTCCGAGGTGTCGACCCTGCTGGGCCGCATGCCCTCCGCCGTGGGTTACCAGCCCACCCTGGCCGATGAAATGGGTGTGCTCCAAGAGCGCATTACCTCCACCCGGGGCAAGTCGATTACCTCGCTGCAGGCCGTGTATGTGCCCGCCGACGACTACACCGACCCGGCGCCGG
>CAJZGD010000217.1 GCA_915275065.1 uncultured Corynebacterium sp.
TACGGATCAGAAGGTTGGGGGTTCGAATCCCTCCGGGCGCACAAAGGAAAACCCCAGTAAGCAGCGCGTGTCGACTGGGGTTTTACCGTGTTTACAGCCTATTGTTGGGCCTTCACAATGTGGTTGCCGATGGTCGCTAGTGCATTCCAAATGCAGGCAAGAAGAACGATGACCAGCGAGATTCCGGAGATCATGAAGTCGATGATGTCGTCAGGCCCGAAGTCTCCACGGGTGGCGAGGAACCCCAGCAGGCTGACAATGAAAACCGCAATGCCCAAGCCCGCAATCACCTTGGCAATGATTTGCTGCCTACCAAAAGACACCGCCGCCGGTACCTGAAAAAATGATGGTTGCGCCGGCGGCGTCGAGGGTTGTTGCGCGTATTCCTGGGGCTGAGGCTGGGGTTGTTGGTATTGGTACTGTGGAAAGTCTTGTGGTTGTTGGGGTGGTTGCTGGTTCGTCATAAGTTTCTCCTTTTCCGTGATGATGGTTGGGGCCGGGAGGACGTCGTAAAGCGAAGATATAATGTGGTATGGTTCAGCGCTTCAAACCAATATCAGACGACTGCCACATCACCAGCGAATTCGCCGCGGGCCACCCGGGCGTGGACTTCGGTAGAGACGGCGGCTCCGGCGACCAACCAGTTTTCGCAGCTCAGGCCGGGCTCGTAACCCACGCCGGTGCCGCGCAAGGATTCGGCGGACCCGCGCCCGCAGGCTGGATCGTGATCGACCACCCCACCGCGGCAGGCAGCGGCACCACCGTCTACGGCAGCATCATCGCCGAAGTCGCGGAAGGCGAGTGGGTGCGCGCCGGCCAACGTATCGCCCGCATCAACCCCGACCCTAACACCAACGGCGGCACCGCGCCCCACCTGCACTTTCAAGTACACCCATTTGTGTGGCAGCCCGGCTCGCAAATCGACCCCGTTGCTTGGCTTGACGACGCCCCTGCGCCGACCTCCGCGCAAAGTAACCCGCCCATCTGCTACGGTGTGGACCTCTCCAACCACCAGCCGGACATCAACCTGGAGACCATAGCCGAAGAAGATTTCGAATTTGCCATCCTCAAGGCCACGGAGGGAACTTGGCTGGATCCCTGCTTCCAACAGCACTATTCCGCAGCTAGGGAGGCTGGACTTCACACCGCGGCCTATGCGTACGTACGTTCGGAAACCAGCCCGCAGGAGCACGCCGATGCCCTCGATAATGTGGTTCGGGCCGCTGCCGGCGACATGAGCGTACCCATCTGCCTCGACATTGAATCGGGCTCCGGCACGGACCCGAACCATTGGCGGGCCATCCACGACGAGTTCACCAGCCGGGGTTACCGGGTCATCCTCACTTACCTGCCCCGCTGGTATTGGCAGCAGGTCGGCAGCCCCGATCTTGCCGACACCGGCCTGCCGCCCCTGTGGTCCTCCCACTATGTTGAGCCCCAGCGGGGATATGCTTCCGCTATTTACCAGCGTGCCGGCACCGGCGGGTGGTGCAGCTACGGCGGGCTGCTTGTTGACCTGTGGCAGTTTTCCTCCGAGGCCACGGTTGCCGGCCACGCCATTGATGTCAACGCCTACCTGGGGGATCCCCGCGATCTGTTTGGGTGAGGGCGGCGCCCGGCGTTGCGGGGCCGTTGTGCTGGTGCTGGGCGTTGCGGGGCTGGACCGGCGCCGGGCAGCGGGTCACCGCCGAGTTGGTCAGCTGGCCCCGGGGCACCGCCGCCGAGCGCCCGACACCACCTCAGCGCCACCACAGCAGCGCCCGCGCCCGTGCCTACACCACCTCGATGCGTGCCCCCGTGTTTTCCGCCTGGATCAGCTGATTCACCCACTGCGGGCCGCCCGGATGCAGCCGAAACACCGGCCGATTCGAAATATGCGTCGGACTCACCGACTGCTCCTTATTCAACCCCGACCTAGCCTCGAATCGAATACGCGAGCGATAGCCGTTATCCACGAGGTCCGCCAGGGAGGGATTGGGCATCAGGAGGTGATCCCGGGCGTCGTTGAGCACGCTTAACGCCTCATCCAGGGCATCGAGGAGGGCCACATGGTTGGTTTCGCACATGGCCCGCACCAGGTTCGGCGCGGTACCGGCCACCCGCGTGCTGTCGCGGAAACTGCCCGCTGCCAGCGACAATGACAGGGCGCCGCCATTATCGCCAACAATGGCCAGGGTTTCCGCCAATAGGTGGGGGAGGTGGCTGACCCGGGCGACCGCAGCATCGTGTTGGCGAACCCGGGCGGGAATGACTTCGGCACCAACCTTGCTGGCCATGTGCACCACATCCACCCACAGTCGAAGCCAGTCGCGGCTGGGGTCGGCGTCGATCGCATGGTCGAACGTGACCACCCACACGGCGCGGCGGAACAGGTCGGCGCGGGATGCGGACCAGCCGGAGTGCGCGGTGCCGGCCATGGGGTGACCGCCCACATACCGGTCCGCCATGCCGTATTCCTGAACTAGCTTGTACACCTCGCCTTTCACACTCACAACATCGGTGAAACCGCAGGAGGGAGCATGCTCGGAAATGACGTCGAGCAGGCTGGTAATGGCGGGCATGGGGGTTGCTAAGACAATGAGTGCCTTGTCGATTTCGGCGCGTTGCAGGGTTTCAATAAGGTCATTGCTGACGTCGTACCCTTCATTTCTGGCGGTGCTGGCTGCGGATGGGGAACGGTTATACCCGTAGACAACCAGGTCGCCCTGATCGCGTTGGCTGCCTTGCCCGGGCCCTACCTGGCCCGCCTGGGCGAGGGCGCGCAGCAGAGAACCGCCGATGAGGCCGAGGCCGAGGATGCAAATGGGGCGGGAAATTTCATTAATACTCACCTGACAAGTGTGACACAGAACGACTACGGTTATTCGATATGGAACATAATTTTGCAGTAACCGTGGCCCGTCTTGGTTCTAGCTGGGATGTCAGTACCTTTCATGATGATTTTTCCACCGTGGATACCGCAGTAGGAGCGGTGCGTAGTTTGCGCGCGGAGTCCGCGGCTTTTGCATTGTTATGCGTGGATGACGAATATTTTGTTATTGTGCGACCTACCCCCAGTGGCGTGCGATTATTCCTATCGGACGCGTCCATGGGGGCGGTGGATGATTTTGCCGCGAGCATTTTAGAGGAATTAGACGTTGAGGTGCCGGACATTGCGGAGGAAGATTTCGCCGACACCGAAGGGTGGCCCGAGGGCGATTTCGACATTTTGGTCGATGTTGGCCTGAGCGAGCAGGTGCTCAGCGTGATTGTGGACGAGTCCGAGTGGTGGGCGTCGGAGCAGCTGCAGCGGATTGCGGAAGAACTAGGATTCGAAGACGCCCTGGCGAAGGCCGTGGGCTAAATGTGCCCCGCTTTGCGACGCCCAGGCTTCCGGGTGGCGGCCGAAGCAAAAATGCGTCACGCATTGGCGGTTCCCACCCCGCTTGGCGACGTCCCAGTGGGGGCGGTGATCTTTGACCCGGACGGGAATGTGATTGGTCGGGGAAGTAATCGTCGAGAAGCGGATTGTGACCCCACCGCCCACGCGGAAATCATCGCCATCCGGGAGGCGGTGCGGAACTTTCACGACGGCTGGCGGCTCACCGACTGCACCATCGCCGTCACCCTGGAACCCTGCTGCATGTGCGCCGGAGCCCTGGTGGCGGCGCGGATCGGCACCATTATTTTCGGCGCCTACGAACCCAAAATGGGGGCTTGCGGCTCGGTCTTCGACGTGGTGCGAGACCCGCAGGTTTTGTACCAACCGCAGGTAATTGGAGGGGTCCTTGCAGACGAATGCGCTGCACAACTGGGGGTATTTTTTCAGGAATGTCGATAAATTTTTGATTATCCGTGACATTAATGTGGGATTTGAGTAGGATGGACACGGTATTACCCCCGACCGCATTGTGAGGAGACACACATGGGCGCATTTGATGAAATTAAAGGCAAGGCTAAAGAAGCCGCAGGTAAGGTTACCGGCAATGAGCGCCTCGAAGACGAAGGCAAGGCCGATCAGGTTAAGTCTGACGTGGCAGACGCGGTCAAGGACGGTGCAAATAAGGTTGTTGGCTCGTTCAAGGACGATTCCGACAAGTAATTTGCGTTAGAGCACCAATATGCCCTAGGATTTTTCGCGGTGGCGTGTCCGAGCGGCCGAAGGTGCTCGCCTCGAAAGCGAGTGTTGGGTAACCCCCAACCGCGGGTTCAAATCCCGCCGCCACCGCCATATCACGGCTAACCCCGGTGCGTAATAGTGCAAGATCGGAAGAG
>CAJZGD010000218.1 GCA_915275065.1 uncultured Corynebacterium sp.
ATACTATAAAAGCAAAGAGATTTTGAATATACTTTTCTGTTAGTGGTATTTTGTTTATTGCCTGGGAATTAAATATCTGCTCAATAAATATTTGGAATTCTGAGGCGATATTTGCTAATAAACGATAATCGGAAATCCCAGAGCCAACAATCTCCAGCAGTTCTTTACCTCTCTTTGTCTCAGTGAGAATGGTATGGTCGTTCAGTAATTGTCTCAAATATTTATAGGCACTATGTGATGTGCTGAAGGGCACAATTGGCACAATGACATCAAAAAACTTGGTCCGATTCTCGATTTCAAGTTGGTGAGAATACCTTGCATTGCTATCTTCTAGGATCCCTTTGGTCTTATGTTCAAATATGCTATCACGTGTAGCATAAAGAAACTTAACAGGAGGATTCTTCTGTTCTGTAAAACGTTCTTGTCCAAGTGAAATGTTGATGAGCTCATTCAATTCATGTAAAGCATCAAAGATGTAGGGGTTGTCAAACCTATCCAAGTCCTCGAAGATGACAAGATTGGTTCCAGATACCTCAAAATAATAGATGATCTCATTGAGATATTTGTCAAAGTAGTTGGAGGCATTCTTGTCTAACTCAAGTTTTGTTGGCCCAAGTTCTAATCCTTTAATGGTGGGTTTATCAACCCATATCCAATCAATGTATAACGTTAGTCCCCACGAGATAGCCTGAATCACAGCAGGCTGCCAATAACCCCTTAAACTTCCTCCCTGAGACCAATGCCAATGCCAGTCTGGTTTAGCTAAAAGCCAAAATATAAAAGTTAAAATTGCGGCTATTATGAAACATATTGTTGCTCTCCGGACTACCGTGACATGTGTAATCCTGCGATATTGAGAGCCGCGCATTTTCCGAGGATCACTTCGATATAGGAGTTGTTTCACTATTTCTCGTTGGATTCGGTCAGTGCGATTATCTCCAGAATCGGACTCGTCTACTACTTGAATCGTAGGGAGTGAAATAATGATTGGTCTAATCTTTTTGAGCTCTTTCGAAGAGTGGATTCTTTCAATCAAACCTTGAATAACACTACTCTTACCAGTTCCATAACCACCGGTCAGGGCTATATTTCTGACTTTGGGATTGCGGATTGCTTGTTCTAGCTTCTCCACATAGATGCCATGATGTTTTTCATCATAATGTGGGCTAAGCACTATCAATTCCGATGAAGCATCAGAACTCTGCTTCTCCTGAGCTGGTGAATCCACCACGCCATCCGCTTTTTTATCAATACTCTTGTCGCCTTGGTCCGGCTGCTTAGAAGCCTTAGAATCGGATACTTCCTGCTGGGAATCTGAATCAGTGCTCATGTGCCTAACAAACAGTTCTCTATGCTCTTGTGGTTAACATCAATGATTTTAGACGCTCGCCATCACAACTTTGGTGAAAACCAATACCTTTTTACAACCACCTGCGCACCTGCTGGCAATAGCGTCGATAGTCGTCGCCAAACTCCTCAGCCATGCGCAGCTCCTCGATCGGAATAATCAGCCCATTCATCACAACGAACCCCAACAACGGGCACCCCAGTGCCAACCAGGAACCACTCGCCAACGCGCAACCACATAACGCCACCACATAGGCCACATACAGCGGATTCCGCGACCACGAAAACGGGCCAGTCACCAGCAACCGCGATGGCGCATCAATCGGATTCGTCGATGTCCGCGCCTGCCGCAGCGCACTCATAGTTGCTGCAATTAGTACCAATGCCACACCAATCATGGCAACACCAACCCACCGCAACACGGTCGGAAACACGACCGCGCCGGGCCACAGCCAAGCCGTCGCAAACGCCAACCCGCCCAGGCCAAACAAGCATGCATCGGGAACATGATTGAAAAACGTTGGCAGCCAGGACAACTCCCTCTGCATACACACCATCGCTACCACGCCCTCCGGTAGTCGGAACGCGGGCTTCCCGGCGCTATCGTTAGCACGCAATTGGCCTGCGGTTCCCGTGTGGTTCGGGCTCGTTGCTGCGGGGTTGGGTCCATAGTCCCATTATGCCTCCCACCGTGTGGCGAAATCATTGCATGCAAACTACCGGTGGGGGAGTGGTGATGAATGCCACCGGGAGCCATGGAATTCCTCGGTATCCGTGGCCTGAGCGGTCCGGCAATGAGGTTATTCGGGAACCCGCTAGGTAGAGCGCCGGTACGACAATAAATACCGGTAGTACACGCCCCGTCGAATCCGGGCGCCGGGCAGAATCTTTGCGGCGGCCGCCCGGATCTCCGCCAGGCTCTCCCGAGGCTGGGCCACCCGCACCCCAATGTCCCGTGCCTCCCGGTGCAGGGCCGACCCTATCGAAGCCACCGGAACCGACAGGGCCGATATCACCCAGTCCGCCACCGATTTCCGGGCCGATAGCCCCACCACTAGAAACTGGCCGCCGGGCCGCAGTAGTTGGCGGACCCGGTGCAGGGTTGGTTCCAGTTCCATGTGGTGCAGGGACGCCACCATGGTAATCAGGTCGAAAGACTGGTCGGTGGGCAGGTCGTCGAAAAGCTGCGTGAGCAACGTTGCCTGCGACAGTCGTCTGCGCGCCCGGGCAATGCTTGACGGGTCGGGGTCGATACCAACCAGGGTGGTGCAGTACGGCGATAACCGTTCTAGCAGCAGGCCCTCGCCGCAGCCCACGTCGAGCGCGGCAAGCCCAGAGCGGCCGGCGATCTGCCGCAATATCCAGGGGTGATACACCGAATTATGATTCCAATATTCCGCGCCATCAACCCCACTAGACATGAATGGACCCCTCCACAATGGTCCTCGTGGCACCCCCAACCCACACCGTGTCGGTGGCGTCATCAATATTGATGTGCACCAGCCCATTGCGGCCCACATTGCCGCCCTGCCGCACCATGTAACTGCCCTTCGCCTTCCCGGTGCGGGCAAACCACTGCGCCACCGAAGCATTCAGACTACCGGTCACCGGGTCCTCCGCAACCCCCACCCTGGGTGCGAACGCCCGAATCTCCCAACCATCAAAAGACCTACCAATAACGCCAACCATCAGCGGGCGGGAATGCAGGAAATTGGGCCGTATCGACCGCACTACATCCGCCGACTCCACCTGAAGCACCGCCCAACCTGGACCATTATCCACCCACTGGTGATCCAACACCCGGGAAATCCCCAGCGCCGTCATATGCTCCGACAGGTCCTTGGATTGCAGCGGGCCGGAACGCAGCGTGGGCGGTGCGGCAAAATGCCACGATCCATTCAATTTCCGCAACTTCACCAACCCCGCGCCGCACTCCTGTACTAATTCCGTCTGATCTGAATCGCCCACCCACGCATGCGCCGACCCTAGTGTGGGGTGCCCGGCGAACGATAACTCCGCATTGGGCGTGAAAATCCGCAGCCGATAGTCGGCCCCCGGTTGGGTTGGGGCGAGTAGAAACGTGGTTTCGCTCAGGTTCGTCCACCGAGCAATACGCTGCATTGCCGCATCGGTTAACCCGTCGGCATCATGAATCACCGCGACCGGATTGCCAGCAATGGGGGTTGCGCCGAAAACATCGACTTGCGAAAAATTCCTCATGACGTCAATTGTGGCACAACCAGTGCTATTACTGTGGCTATTGGTCCGTGAATATGCTCATAAATACCCGAAATGACCAGTGGTTTTGTCAATGCGTACCGCTTCAAGTATAGTTTTCGACAGCTGCGAAGCACACTGTTGTGACGCACTGGCTCCCATCGTCTAGAGGCCTAGGACACCGCCCTTTCACGGCGGCGACACGGGTTCGAATCCCGTTGGGAGTACAAAACCTCTATATGTAGGATTTGAAGGCTTGATGGTTTCCATGGTGGTGATCCTTTTCGGCTGAAATCCGCATATAGAGTGTTTTAACTCAATATGGCCCTGTGGCGCAGTTGGTTAGCGCGCCGCCCTGTCACGGCGGAGGTCGCGGGTTCAAGTCCCGTCAGGGTCGCACATGGTGGCGAGAAGAAAGTACAATCTTCTCGCCATTTTCGCATTCCTGCGAAGGGCTGGGCGTGGTGGGGGAGTGCGGACATAAACCAAGCCGCAAACCACGGCGTGAGGCATCATTCTATCCGGCATACTACCAGCGGATTTGCCTATGTTTCGCCCCGCTGTGTATTGTTATCAATCGTGCACACGCGTGCATCACGGCCCTGTGGCGCAGTTGGTTAGCGCGCCGCCCTGTCACGGCGGAGGTCGCGGGT
>CAJZGD010000219.1 GCA_915275065.1 uncultured Corynebacterium sp.
GCTTAGGTGGCTTAGGTGGCGGCCCGGCGGGGCCTGGTGGCGTCACCGCCCCCACCCGCGACCTGGCAGCACATCTTCTAAGCATGGTCTTTGAATTTCACCACCTCAAACTCCCAGGAGCAATAGCCCACCCAGCCCAAACACCATGCTTAGAAGATATGCTGCTTTTGTGGGGTGGTCGTGCCCTTTGGCCTGGAGCTCATAGCTAATCGGGTAGCAGGTTAGCTAAGCATGGTTTCCATCCTGGGTGCCTCTCGCAACGGCCCAATTCTGCCGGAAACCATGCTTGGAATACATGAAACCTTTGGGGGGTTTGGGGCTGCATACTCGATAAGCTTGGATTGTGGGTTTTTGAGTGTCAGGATGAATCCTCCGGGAATGGAAACCATGCTTAGCGGTCTTGCTATCAGTGTTGGTTGCGGGAGTCATGGGGCTTCAATGGTTCTAAGCATGGTGTTTGGCTGATGTGGCTGGTTTTTCCTGGTGGTTTGTGGCTGGTTGGAATGAAGACCATGCTTAGCGGGTCTGCGGCCCTCCGGGGAGCTCGTGCCGCCCTCTTGCACGCCCCCTTGTGCACCTCCGGCAGCATGTGTGCTAAGCATGGTTTTCTTTTTCTGCTGTGTTAAATCCCCAGGGGCTGGTTTGTCCTGAAACTGGAAACCATGCTTAGAACTTTTGAAGCCTAGGTGGGTTGGTGGTGGTGCTTTTGTTCTCGGAGGGCCGCGAGTGTGCTAAGCATGGTCTTTATGTAGATAGGGTCTTGTGGAGGTCTGATTTGACTAAAAACCATGCTTATCGGTTTTGCTGGCTACCTGGTTCTGGGTGTTGCTTCTGTGACCAGCTAGAGCTTCAATTCTTCTAAGCATGGTGTTTAGTTGTAGTGGGCTGTTTCCTCTAGGGTTTTGTGGCTGGCTGGAATGGAAACCATGCTTAGCAAACGTGCGGCATGATTGTAGTTTTGGTGTGGGTTGCTGCTGTCCAACAGAAACCTCGATCGGCTTACTTTGCCGCATACTTGCTAAGCATGGTTTTGGGGTAAATCTGGTTGCTGCAGAGCATCCAGAACGCGGAAACCATGCTTAGAACACTTGAAGCCCCAGGCGGGTGGTGTGCAACGTCGCAGCATATGCGGCAGCCAGTCCGGCGCAGCATGGGCAGCAAATCATGAAAACCGCCGAAACAACTGAAACAACCGAAATCGCCGGAACCACCAAAAACACCCAACTCTGTGGGGGTGTACACCCACCACCAGGATGCGGGAAAACCTGTGCTTATGATTGAGTGGAACACGTGAGTAGCAACAGTGTGGAATCCGCAAAGGAATCGAAGGTGCCGAAGGAACCGGTAGAAGCGGGCCCTAGGCCCCCTGGGGCCTACGATGCCCCCGGAACTCCTGGAACCCCAGAAACTCCCAGCACCCCTGGAAGTCTTGGAACCCTCGAAGCCCCCAAACCCCCCGAGGCATCTGAAACCCCCGCGAGCACACCAACGCCCCCATCACCGCACCCGCCAACGCACATACCGGCGCAGCTGGACGCATCGGTCACACCCCTGTCGCCACCGCTACCGGGGATCGTCGGCCGGATCCTGGCCATACCCGGCTGGCGGCCGCAACCATTCGGCTGGCGGGACTGGGTGATCGCCACCATACTATTCGCCGTCACCTCCGCAATCAGGCTGGGGACTATGCGGCTCCTCACCTCCGCACACTCCTTCACCGATGTGCTGCAACAATGGGACGCCCTCCACTTTGTAGACATCGCCCAATACGGCTACTTCAGCAGCGACGGCCAAGGCGGCCCCGAACCGGACGTCTTCCAACAGCGACTCGCCTTCTTCCCCGGCCTACCGGCACTCATCCAACAAGTCCACCTCCTCACCGGCCTGGGATATGTGGCGAGCGGCTGGCTGGTCGTCGCTCTCGCCGGCATCGTTATGACCGCCGGCATCATGGTCCTGGCCGCACTCCTGGGCGCGGGATACCGCGGCCGGATCCTCGCCGGCATCCTCTTCCTGGGCGCCCCCATGGCCGTCACCTTCAACATGGTGTACACGGAGGCCCCATTCTTGGCCCTGTGTGTGTGGGCGCTGATTTTCATGATCCAGGAACGCTGGTGGCAAACCACCGTCCTCATCTATCTGCTGGGGTTTGTGAGACTCACCGCCATTGACCTGGTTGCCACGTTCGCCATCATTGTGCTGCTCTACGCCCGCACGAATTGGCGCGCCTGGCTGGGGGTCGCAGTTTCCGGCCTGTCGCTTATCACCTACATTCGGTTTGCGTCCGCATCCACCCAGGACATTGGCGGCTATTTTGGCATGCAGTCGAAAGGCTGGAACTCCACATTCGACTGGGGGGTCGCCACCGTTGACTGGGTGTATAGCACCCTCACTGAATTCAATGACATAGGCTACATTCTTTCTGTGGTGTCCATCATCGGCGCCCCCATCGCCATGCTCATCGCTTTTCGACGCCTCCCCTGGGCGTTATGGGTCTTCGGCGCCGGAATCACCGCCAACGTCCTGCTTTCGGACGGCATCATGCACTCCCGACCCCGACTTCTCCTGCCTGCCCTGCTGCTGCTCCTGCCGGTGGTGCTGTGGCTGGAGAAATTATCGCGCCGGGTTGGGTGGCACACCGTTTGGGTGGTGCCGGCGGTGCTATGGTTTGCGTTCGGCACCTGTTTTTCCGCGTTTATGCTGGTCTTTTTCGAATGGGCGATCTAGGCTCAGGCGTCAAGCGTTGCCGCGCGCGGACAGGGCGAATGTGGACAGGATCATGGTGATAAGCGCTATCCCCATGATGACCCAATTCCACCCGTGCACCTGGAATTTTTCCCCCAAGACGGTATAGCTCAAAATGAAGGCAACCACGGGCTCCAAGGTGGTCATGGCCGGCAGGGAGAGGCGCAGCGCCCCCACGTTGAAGGCGTATTGCTGGATGATGGTGCCGAAGACGGCGCAGGCGATGAGGGCGTAAAACTCCCAGGCGCTCAGGAGAATGAGCGGGCCGCCATGGTTGAACACATTCACCGCCGCCTTGGATAAGACGGCCACAAACCCATAGACAATGCCGGTGATGATACCGAGGGATAATCCCCGGTAGGGGGCCGACATTCGGATGGATGCTGCATAAATAATGCCCATGACTATCGCCGTGACAATGATGGCGGGCAACCAATCGTGGAAGGTGACTTTGCCGTGGAAGGGGACAGGCTTCCCCAAAATCACCAGGGTGGCCACCGACACGGTGAGCAGCGCTCCGCCGATGATTTCGTCCATGGTGAGGCGGCGTTTCTCATAGAACGCGGTCATGGGGAAGGTGAACATGAGGGTCAGGGCCAGGACGGGTTGCACAATGAGTAGGGTGCCAAACCCGAGGGCAAGCACCTGAAACCCATAACCGGATAGTGCCGTGAGCAGGGCAAACCACCAGAGGGGCCGTTTTGCGGCCGCCACGATGGGGGAGTCGCCGTCGTTAGGCTGGTGTGCGGCAATGCGATGACGCACGACGGTGCCCCAGGCAATAACTAAGGCCGCAATGAGGGCGAAGCCTACGGCGAGAAGATTGTCATGCACCAGTCTAGCCTAACCGCTACAGTCCGGCGTCGAAAAGCTTATAGACTGGTTTCCCGCTACCTTAGCTTGTATGCTTGACTTTCGTTAGGTTGATAGTTTTATGAGGAAGGGCGTGGCCCGTGGCACTTATCGTACAAAAATACGGTGGTTCGTCACTCGAAAGCGCGGAGCGAATTCGCCGAGTCGCCGAACGGATTGTCGCTACCAAAAAACAGGGTCATGACGTGGTGGTCGTGTGCTCAGCAATGGGGGACACCACCGATGACCTGCTGGATCTTGCCGCCCAGGTCAATCCGGTGCCACCGGCGCGGGAGATGGACATGCTACTGACGGCCGGCGAACGCATATCCAATGCCCTGGTCGCCATGGCCATTGCCTCGTTCGGGGCGGAAGCGCAATCATTCACCGGGTCGCAGGCGGGCGTGCTCACCACCGAACGGCACGGCAATGCGCGCATCGTGGACGTCACCCCAGGCCGGGTGCGGGATGCCTTAGACCAGGGCAAAATCTGCCTGGTTGCCGGCTTCCAAGGCGTGAACAAAGACACCCGCGACGTAACCACCCTGGGTCGCGGCGGCTCCGACACC
>CAJZGD010000220.1 GCA_915275065.1 uncultured Corynebacterium sp.
CCTGCTGAACCGCTCTTCCGATCTGGTGGGGTCGACGTATTTTCGGGCCGGCCAGGCCCGGGTGTTGTTGGCGGCCGCGATTGCGAGTGGGGTAAGCCCATTCACACTGTTCTAGCTGCGAAGATTCTGGCGGTTAGTCGCGGATTCTTACGGTGACGTCGGTGCGGAAATCGTCTGCATTGTCGGCCTGCTCCAGGTTGTACACGTCCATGGTTTTCATGTCGAAGGCCCCACGGAGAACACTGCAATTGCTCAGGGCGTGGGTGCCGTAGCAGGCGATTTGCCACCGGGGGCCGATGAGGACCGCGGCCGCAACATTGCGTTCTTCGGCCTGGGCGCGGGCGGTCATGGTGATGGTGCCGGCCCGGGGTTGGGTGGTTTCAGGGTCCAGATCAGCCGGGTCGATGGTAAAGAGGTAGGTTTGTTGATCGCCTTCGGCGCAGCTGCCAATGCCTTCGGCATCGGTGTAGGTGGCACAGCCACCGGTTAAGGTGCGGATGGTGTCTTTCATGTCGGTGATGGTGTGCCAGTCGCGGGGTCGAAGATAGCCGAGTTCGGTGGGGGCTGTGGTTTCGCCACCACATGCCGTGAGCAGCGCGAGGGCTGTGAGGGCGGTCAACATGGTGGCGGCATAGCAAGTGGTGGAATGCGATTTCATGGTGTTATTCGATTCTGTCATTGGTGTTCTGCCAACCAGTCGTCCCAGTCGAGGCTGGTGCGGGGGTCGGCCGGCTGGAGGTCGGGGTTGGTGGTAGCGAAGGTGTGGGTGTGGCTGCGGGGCGTGGTGCGGGTTTCGAACCGGACGGTGAGTTTGCCGTGGCCGATTCCCTGGATCCAGCCGTGGCCGTGGTCGGGGTGGGTGACGTCTTGGGTGGGGTACCAGCCGTCGGTGGTGATGGGGTTGGCGGCGGGGTTTGGGGTGTCTTCGTCGGGCGGGTTATTGCCCCGCACCCCGGTCTCCCAGTCGACGCCGGTGGTGGAGGTGGTGGGTGTGGTGGGGTGCAAATCGGGGAAGAGCATTTCTTGGCTGGGGTGGTCAAGATTACTGAAGGAGACGCCGACGAGTCGGATAGGTCCGACCTCGTGGGGGTAGCGTACGAGAAGGTTGGTGGCAGTGCGGAGAAGCGCAGGGTCGTCTATGGCGTAGGGGAAGGATTGGGCGCGGGTGAGGGTATGGAAGTCGGCGAGTTTGAGTTTGACGTTGACGGTGCGGGCGCCGCGGCCATCGGTGCGGAGCCGGCGGAGGGCGGCTTCGAACGCCCGGTCGATGGCGGCGTCTACTTCTGGTCGGGTGATGAGGTCGTGGGGGTAGGTGTATTCGGCGCCGACGGATTTCGCCTCGGCGCGGGGTTCGACGGGGGCAGTGTCGATGCCGCGGGCGCGGTGCCAGAGGCCAAGGCCCACGGTTTTTCCGAGGCTGGCCTCGACTTCGCTTTGGGGCAGGTTGGCGAGGTCGGCGATGGTTTTGACGCCCATGCGCTGGAGTTTGATTTCGGAGACCGGGCCGACTCCCCAGAGTTTACGCACCGGCAGGGGGCCGAGAATGTCGGCTTCCTGGTGTTTGGGGATGATGTAAAGCCCGTTGGGTTTGGCCATGCCGGAGGCGATTTTGGCGCTTTGCTTGCCGGGGCCCGCGCCGATGGAGGACGGCAAGCCGGTCTCCAGACGAATTTGTGTTCGAAGGTTATTGGCCCAGGTTGCCACGTCGTCAGGCGTGGCTCCACGCAGGTCTGTGGGTTCGAGGAAGGCTTCGTCGACGCTGATTTGTTCGATAGTACCGGCGTGGCGGGCCACCAGGTCGAAGACGCGTCGTGAAGCTACCCGGTAGAGGCCAATGCGGGGCTGGACGGTAATGGCCGCAAACCCCACGAGCGCCCGAGCTTGGTGCATGGGCATGGCGGAATGGGCGCCGAAGCGGCGGGCCTCGTAGGAGGCGCCGGCGACCACACCGCGACCGGAAGTGCCGCCGACGAGCACGGGGCGGCCGCGGAGTGTGGGGCGGGTGAGTTGCTCCACCGACGCGAAGAACGCATCCATGTCGATGTGGAGAACCCAACGTTGATACATATCCCATAGCCTAACCGAGACGTCGTGAGATATTGTTAACCGCATGAGGAGAATCTTGAAGAAAAGCCGCAGTTTAGCGGCAAAAATAGTCGCATTGCTTACCGTGACGACGGCCGCTGTTATGGTGCCCACACCGGCGGTGGCACAGAGCAAACTGCGAGAGACCGTGAGCAATCCAGGAGCGTACGATCCAGTGCCAAATGGCGGGTCGGAGTATGTGGCGTTCGGGGACTCGTTTGCGGCGAATCCCACCTATTGGGACCAGGTAGAGCCGCGGGAGGATAATGCGCTGTGCCGGTGGAGCAAGAATTCGTATCCGGTGCAGTTGAAGCCGAATTTCTCGTCGACGTTCATTGCTACCTGCGCAGGTTCGGTGATTGAGAAGGATGCCGGCCCAGAACAGACGTCGAATTTGATTGATCGGGTGCGGTATGCGGAGCGCGCCGGGGCGTTGGGCCCGGGCACGAAGATTGTGACGATCACTGCAGGTGCGAACGAAGCCTGGGATGGGATCATTCGGGACTATGGGGTGTTGCAATCGTGGCGGCGGATTACGCCGGCGGAGTACGGGCGGCGGATTGGGCCGTCGGTGCGCCGGATTCATGAGTTGGCACCGAATGCGCGGGTGCTATTGGTGGGGTACCCGCATGTGGTGGATTCGGATCGGCGGTTGTGTGTGATTAATATGCCGAAAGAGCGGATAGGCGTTCCTGTTCGGGTTGTGGTGCCGGATCGGGTGATGGTTGATTACCTGGGGACGATAAACGAGTCGATGCGCGAGTTGGGTGCGGAGTTGCACACCGAGTTTGTGGATATCGCCGCGGGTTTTGAGGGGCATGGTTCGTGTCAGCCACTGGAGCAGCGGTGGGTGAAGAACATCATTGATGACCAGGCGCAGGATCAGATCATGGCGTGGCATTTGACCGAGCGCGGGGTGGCGGCGCAGGCCAGCATGATTATGGAGCGGGTGCATCGCCGCTAGGCTTGTCGACGCCCAAAGGGGGGAAATGACCAATGGCCGCAACCGGGGTGTGGTTGAGGCCATTGGCCTGCATTTCAAGTAGAAAGGTGGGTTAGATTATACCACTCTTAGTTCTTGGTGATTGCCGCGGTCACGCCGGAAACAATGCTCAAACCGTCGGGGATGTCGCCCACAACGATGTCGAGACTGGTGGCCAGGACTTCACCGGCGATGGTGTCGGCGTGGCGGAGCGCCCACTGTTCTTTGTCTGCCGGCACGCCCAGGGTGACGGTGATGCGGTCAGATACCTCCAGGTCCATGAGTTTGCGGGCGTCTTGCAGCCCGCGGATCACGTCGGCGGCCCATCCTTCAGCCTCTAGCTCTTCGGTGACGTGGGTGTCGAGCAGCACCAGGCCGTCCACGCCGTCGATTTGGGCGGTGGCGGTCGGGTCGGCGGCAACGAGGCGTTCCGTGAATTCTTCGGGCTGGAGTTCTACCCCGTCGGCGATGACGGTGCCGTGGTCGGTGCGCTCATAGTTGCCGGCCTTGACCGCTTTGATGGCTTTCTGCACGTCTTTACCCAGTCGGGGGCCGGCGATCTTGGCGTTGACGACGACTTCGAAGGTGCCGATGCTGTCCACGTCGTCGGTGAGGCTGAGTTCTTTCACATTGACTTCGCTGCGGATGATGTCGGCGAAGGTGGCCAATTGTTGGGAGTCGGCCATGGCGACGGTGAGTTTGGGCAGTGGGAGCCGGTTACGCAGCTTGTGGGCTTTCCGAATCGAATTAGTGGCCGAGCACACGCCCCGCATGGAGTCCATGGCGGTCACCAGGTCGTTGTCGGCCGGGAATTCGTCGGCTGCCGGGAAGTCCGCCAGGTGCACGGAGCGTTCGCCGGTGAGGCCCCGCCAGATGACTTCGGACAGCATTGGTAGCAGAGGCGCGGTCACCCGGGTGAGGGCCTCTAGCACCGTGTAGAGGGTGTTGAAGGCCTCGGGGTGGGCTTCGTCGCCTTCCCAGAAGCGTTGGCGGGAGCGGCGCACATACCAGTTGGTGAGCACGTCGCAGAACCACCGCACTTCGTCGCAGGCGCGGGCGATGTCGGTGTCGTCGAGGGCGTCGGTGACG
>CAJZGD010000221.1 GCA_915275065.1 uncultured Corynebacterium sp.
CCCACCAATGGTGGCGGCAACGGCGGCGGTAATGGCGGTGGCAACGGTGGCGGCAACGGCAAGTCCGACTCCGGCTCCCTGAAGGATTCCGGTTCCTCCGGCGGTCTGCTTGGCGCTCTCCTGGGCGGTTCTGCCCTGCTCAGCGGCAGCGGTTCCTCCGGCGGCGCCGATAAGAGCGGCGAAAATGGCTCCGCCAACGGTTCCTCCGGTGGCGCAGCAGCCTCCCAGAGCGCTGGCGCTGGGGCAAGCGGCGCTGCTGACAAGAGCAAGGAGAACGGTTCCGCAGCTGGCTCCCTTGGCGGTGCCGATAAGAGCAAGGAGAACGGTTCCCTGGGTGGCGTTCTCGGCGGCTCCGACAAGAGCAAGAGCAGCGAAAGCGGCTCCCTGGCAGCAGGCTCCGCATCCTCCCTGTTGAACGGCTCTTCTAACTCCGGCCTGGGCAAGTGGGCCTTCCTCCTGCTGCTCGTGCCCGTGCTAGCCGGCGCTATTGCCCTGCTGCTCGGTGCAATCCCGGGTATGGCTTCGCCGTTCCAGGCTCTCCAGCAGCGTCCGAAGGACAGCAACACCCAAAACAAGGGTCCGAAGGACAGCGACACCAAGAATCAGGGCCCGAAGCAGGACAGCGACACCAAGGGTAAGACCCCCAACGACAAGACGTTGGACCAGGGTGGCCCGAACCAAGGCAAGAACCTCGGCGAGAAGTAATACTGAATAAGTAATACCTCTTCACCACGATCTTCCAGCACTAAAACCCCCGGTGGCTAAAACACCCCGGGGGTTTTAGCATGGGGTAATGAGTTTTATTAGTGAGCGCAGCGCCGCTGTTGCCCCGTTCCGCGTCATGAAAATCCTCGGGGACGCCCACAAGCGTGACGATGCGCTGGTGCTTTGCGTCGGCCAACCTGCCACCAGTGCCCCCACCCCAGTGATCCGCGGCGCCCACCATTGGCTTGACGCCCACACCTTGGGTTACACACCCACGCTTGGTATCCCGGAGCTGCGGCAGAAAATCGCCGAATACCACAACGCTAACCCGGATAATGTGGTGGTTACCACCGGTTCCTCCGGGGCCTTTGTTGCCCTGTTTCTTGCGGTCCTCAACCCGGGCGACACCATTGTCATGACCCGGCCCGGCTATCCTGCCTACCGCAATACCTTGGCGGCTCTTGGCGCTCACATCATCGACCTGCCCTGTGGGCCAGATACTCGCTTTCAGCCCACCGTCGACAAGCTTGCGCACATACAGCCCACCCCCAAGGCAGTCATTGTGACCAGCCCCGACAACCCCACCGGCACGATCATCGACCCGGAGGAGCTGCGTCGCATTGCCCGCTGGTGTGAGGAGGCGGGATGCCTGCTTATTTCCGACGAAATCTATCACGGCATTTCCTACGGCAGGCCCTGTGTGTCCGCCCGCGACTATTCCAGCCGCGCTGTTACTGTCGGCAGCCTTTCGAAATATTTTTCGATGACCGGGTGGCGGCTTGGTTGGCTCATCGTTCCCGATGAATTGGTTGAACCGTTAGAGAACCTCGAAGCCAATCTTGCGCTCTGCCCACCCGCGATCTCCCAATACGCTGCCTTAGAGGCCTTTACCCCGGAATCACGTGCTGAGCTTGATGCCCATGTTGCCGACTATGCGCAGGCCCGTGACGTGCTGTTACAGGAACTACCCAGCATGGGCTTGGGGAACTTTGCCCCACCGGATGGTGGTTTTTACCTCTATATTGATGTTTCTCACCTCACCGATGATTCGGAACAATGGTGCGACCAACTACTGCAGGACACCGGTGTGGCCATTGCTCCAGGGGTGGACTTCGACCCCATTGACGGCCACAAATACGTTCGAGTCAGCTTTTGCGTGTCGTTGGAAACTATTCGGTCGGCGTGCGACCGGCTTCGGCAATGGCTAGGGTAGCCGCAACCGTAGCGTCGTCAAGCCACAGGGGAATGGGCTGGCCAATATAGCGCCGCACCAGCGAATAAGGGCACCAATAGATGGCCAGGTTCATGCGCTCGACCAGCTCCGGCGACGTGGTGCCATAAAACTCTTGGGTGAGGTCGCGGCACTTCGCCCACGCCGAATCGTTGACGTGGAACACCTCGTTCCGCAGCTCCACCGGCGCGGTAGCAATAAGATCCGCATGCCGAAACAGGGTCATGACCTGCGCATCAATGGGGTTATTGCGGCAAAATTGGGGGATGTGCCGGCTGGTCGCGGCAATGTCGGGCGCGGCCAGCAACCCCACATGAAACCGCCGGATTGCCCGCAGCCATAATCGGATGAGCAAATGATCGCGGGACGGAAACCTATGGTAGATCGAACCGGTCGGCGCCCCCACCTCGGTGGCGATCTGCGCGATGGTGACTTTTCCTCCATGCTTTTCGACGGCTCGCGCCGCGCCGTCGAGAATACTATCTTCGGTGAACCGCACTGGTCTTGCCATGGTTCATAAGTGTAGCTACCCTGGGAACTATGAGTTTTAGAAACAGGATTCTATTTCGATGGTTGCCGTGGGCCTGCCTCATTGTTGTGATTCCTTCGATTCTCTGGCGAGTCGCCATGCTGTGCGGTGCGGACACTGGATTCGCTGAAACGAACCTGTTTCGGGGCAGTCTTGGCGGCACCGTCTATGTGCTCACCCTTGAAGTGGTGCAACTTACGACTGCATCCGCCTGCGTGTACCTCGCGTATGCCAACACCATTCGCTATGGTCGGCTGCCGCTCATCATTGGGGGCATCGGGAACCTGCTGCTGTACTACATAGTGGGATGTTTCGTGATTATTCTGATCCGCTATTCCCAAGGCGCCGACGTATGGACCCCCATGCGCGCCATGGACGCCACCCAACGACTGTGGCTTTACATCGCCTATGGTCCCTTCCTGACATGGCCGCTGTTGCTCACCGGGGCGCTATTTGGCTACCAGGAGCGTCGAAAAGCGGAAAAGCATGAAATAATGACCATGTGAAGAAACAGATTGCAAATGTGCTCGCCAACCGTTACGCCTCCGCCGAATTAGTTGATCTGTGGAGCGCCGAAACCAAAATCATTTTAGAGCGGCAACTATGGATCGCCGTGCTCAAGGCGCAGCGCGATCTGGGCGTTGACGTGCCAGCCGACGCCATTGCCGCATACGAAAACGTGATCGACAAGGTGGATCTGGAGTCTATCGCCAATCGGGAGAAAATCACCCGCCACGACGTCAAGGCCCGCATCGAGGAATTCAACGCGCTGGCCGGCTACGAGCAGGTGCACAAGGGGATGACCTCCCGCGACCTCACCGAAAACGTGGAACAGCTTCAGGTGTACCGATCCCTAGAGCCCATCCGCACCAAGGCCATCACCGTGGCCCTGCGGATCACCGAGCGCGCCGCCGAATACGATACCCTGGTCATGGCCGGCCGCTCCCATAACGTGGCGGCCCAGGCCACCACGTTAGGGAAACGGTTCGCCTCCGCCGCTGAGGAACTTTTGCTCGCCATCGAACGCATCGAAAATCTGATCGAACGCTACCCGCTGCGGGGCATCAAGGGCCCCATGGGCACCGCTCAAGACATGCTCGACCTCATGGGTGGGGATGAGACGAAACTTGCCGAACTGGAATCCCGCATCGCCACCCATCTCGGCTTCGCCCGGGTCTTTGACTCCGTGGGCCAGGTCTATCCCCGCTCCCTCGACTTTGATGCTCTCTCCGCCCTGGTGCAGCTTGGTGCGGGGCCGTCGTCGCTCGCCCACACCATTCGGCTCATGGCCGGCAATGAGACCGTCACTGAGGGCTTCAAGGAAGGGCAGGTGGGGTCGTCCGCCATGCCGCACAAAATGAATGCCCGCAGCTGTGAGCGCGTGGGTGGGCTGCAGGTGATCCTGCGCGGCTACCTCACCATGGCCGCCGACCTGTCCGGCCAGCAATGGAACGAGGGCGACGTGTTCTGCTCCGTCATCCGCCGGGTGGCCCTGCCCGACGCGTTCTTCGCCATTGATGGCATGTTTGAAACCTTCCTCACGGTGCTGGCGGAATTCGGGGCATTCCCCGCCATGATCGACCGGGAGCTGGAACGCTACCTGCCGTTTTTGGCCACCACCCGCATTCTCATGGCGGCGGTGCGGGCCGGCGTGGGGCGGGGAACTGCCCACGAGG
>CAJZGD010000222.1 GCA_915275065.1 uncultured Corynebacterium sp.
GGTTGCCGGGCTGCTGGCCGTTGGACTGCTGACCTTGACCACCGTCGGGCTGCTGGCCCTGGCCTCCACCGGGCTGACCGCCCTGTCCGCCGGGGCCTCGGACATGTCCGGCTGGCTGCTCATGGGCCTGCCTGGCGCGCTCTTCGTGTCGGGCATGTCCGAACTGTGGATTGCCGTGGGGCTCTTAGCGGGCGCCTGGGCAAACTGGACCTATGTGGCGCCTAGGTTGCGCTCTTATTCGGAGGTGGCCGACGATTCGGTCACCATCCCATCGTTCTTTGAAAACCGCCTCGGTGATAAGTCGCGGACAATTAGATTGGTGAGTTCGATCATCATCGTCGTGTTCTTCACCTTCTATGTGTCATCGGGCATGGTGGCCGGCGGCAAATACTTCGAATCCACGTTCGGCGGGGATTATCTCACGGGCATGCTCGTCGTGGCGTTCATTACCGTGACCTACACCTTTATTGGCGGGTTCTTGGCGGTGTCGTACACGGATGCGGTGCAGGGCATGATTATGTTCTGCTCCTTGGTGATCGTGCCGGTTATGGCGCTATTGTATCTGGAGGATCCGTCGTCGATATGGACGTGGGCAACGTCGAATTCGTATGGGCCGCACGCGGACGGGAACCCTCAGTATTTCTCGTTGATCAGCGGCATTTCGGCGGCAACGATTATTGGCAATCTGGCGTGGGGGCTGGGGTATTTCGGCCAGCCACATATTATTGTGCGGTTCATGGCGTTGCGCACGCCAAAAGATGCCCGAACCGGCCGGATGATCGGCATGAGCTGGATGTTTATTTCGATCATTGGTGCGGTGTTTATCGCGATCATTGGCACGGCGTTCTTCGGCCAAAACCCAGACTTGGCAATCACGGATACGAGCAAATACGAGTCGGTGTTCTTGGATATGGCCCGGATTTTGTTCCACCCGCTGATTGGTGGCCTGATTTTGACGGCGGTGTTGGCGGCGATTATGTCGACGATTTCGTCGCAGCTTTTGGTGTCGTCCACGTCGCTGATTGAGGATATTTTCAAGGTCGTCAAGAAGAATCATCCCAGCCAGAATGTGATGATTAACCTGTCGCGTACTGCGGTGATTGTGGTGTCGGTGGTGGCCGGTTTGTTGGCGGTGAACCCCAATAATTCGATTCTGGATTTGGTGGGCTTCGCGTGGGCTGGCTTTGGTTCCGCGTTCGGGCCTGCGGTGTTGTTCATGTTGTATTGGAAGCGACTGAATGTGCAGGGCACGCTGGCGGGCATGATTGCCGGGGCCGTGGTGTGCGGCGTGTGGGGCAATACCGGGCTCAAGGATGTGGTCTACGAAATGGTGCCGGGCGTGATTGCAGCTACTGTCATCACGTACGTTGTGACGATTATGACCAAGCCCCCGAGCGAGGAGGTTGTGGCAGGTTTCGAGCACGCGGTTGAGCGGGAGAAAGAGTTTTTAGCAAAGGCTTAACGCTGTGCTTGTCGACGCCCTGTCGGTGGTTGTTCTTTCGTCTCATAGTCGTAGCGCACCACCCGCAGGGCGTCCATCATGTGGGGGTGTTGCTGCCACCGGTTGTGGCGTGTCTTCCCCTGGTTTGCTGGGGCTCGTGAGGATCCGGGATGAGCTTCCACGCCAGGAATGCGTGCAGAAGCAGCAGTGGAATTATAAGGAAGCCATCATTGTCGATAAAAGCCACGGAGGAGCCGCAGACCAATCCGGTAAGGGGTTTCGCCAGGACCGGCCACATGGAGGTTCGCGCCCATGGGTGGAGGGAGGTCAGCAATATGATGATGGCGGAAAACAGTATGGCTATCGTGGCGAATTCGTCAAAGCATGCAAATCCCACCGTCCCAAGGTAGAGGGCAAAGACCACCCCGGGCCACATGAACGTCATGGTGGCTGCTATCACACATCGGAGGACCAGGATTGCGGCGAGGGGAAAGACCCATCCTATGGTGGGGGTCGGAGTTGATCCGTCCATGGCATGGAGGGTGCCAATGAGTGCCAACGCCCAGGCGAGCGCCAGTTCCTGCCACTGGTTGTGGGATTTGCGCAGCACAAACATGATGACTGCGACGGACACCAGGAGGGACCAGGGCAGGAGCATGTCGTTCAAAAGGTGTGTCATTCATTTCCCTCGCATGTCGCGGCGTCGAAAAGCTATTCGACGTGCCAGTTCAGGTAGGTTTCCGCCACTCTGAAGTCTTCTCCCCTGTCCGGGGTGAAAACCCACCCTTGACATGCGCCCCCACGTCACGATGGCGCATACGGCCACAACCCCAAGCCCACCCTTCCCCCATTTGGGGGTACTGAAAGGTTACGTTTCTCACCACGGTCGCCCATAATCTTTCATCCCCCAGTCCCATGGGACATGCGAATCATACGACCTGTTTTCTCCGCCACCGGACTGCTCATCACCGCGACCATCATCATGTGCCTCACACTTTTACCCATCGGCTGCGAGCGGCGCAGCCCCAGCATGACCGCGCTCACCCAGGTGCCGCAACGCCGCACCGTGGTGGGGTATAAGCGGACGGAATTCAGCGCCGGGTGGGGTTCAAGCACGACCCGACCGGGGTGTTCGGTGCGCGATGACATGCTGCAAACGCAGCTGACCGTGCTGACGGAATCCGATCGGTGCAAGCCGATTGCGCAGGGGATTTGCCCTTATTCGGGCCGAATCATCAGTAGCGACCCCGCCATGGCGGCTGGGGAACCGATCGAGCTGGATCATATCTTTCCCCTGTCGGCAGCCTGGGACATGGGGGCGTACGCCTGGCCAATGTCGAAACGGTTGGCGTTCGCCAACGATCCGGCCAATCTGGTGGCCGTGGCCAAGGCCGAAAATCAGGCCAAGTCAGATTCTCTACCATCGGAATGGTTACCATCAGATAGTTCGCGGCGATGCTGGTATGTCAATCAACTGGCAGATATTGCTGTGACGTACGGGTTGGCGGTGTCGGCGGCTGATGCTGCCGTGATGCGCCACCAATGCCCCATGGGTTAATGTTTATACCTATTGTTCCACAATCTATAAAAAGGAAGTTGATATCAATATGATTATGGGTCCGCTCCTGACCATTATCCACGTTCTCGCTGCCGTGCTGCTGCTCGGGCCGGTCACCGTCGCAGTCTCCCAATTCCAGGTGCAAGCACTCAAAGCCCACGAAGGCGACACCACTGCCGGGGGCGCCGCCCGCGTGCTCTACCGCATCACCCAAACCTACGGCATGCTTTCTATCCTGGTGCCGCTCGTGGGCTTTGCCATCATGTTCACCGGCGACTACTGGCACGAGGGTAGATTCCATGCATCCCTGCTACTATCCGTCGTCGGCTGGGCCCTCCTGCTGTTTGTCATCATGCCCCGCCAGAAAACCATGATGGGTGCGCTCCGGCTCCTCCCCGAAGACGAACTCACACACGATTTTCAGGTTGCCGACTGGAACAAAGCCAAGTCGCAGCTGGCAATGTTTGGCGGGATCTTCTCACTCCTCTGGGTCGTCACTGCGGTACTCATGATGCTACCCCGAATCATGGGGTAATTCGCGCATGTTGCGACGTCGACAAGCGAGAAGCAACCTGCAAGAACCCACGCCCGTTTCTTAACCCAAATGAGGGGAATATAAGACTAAGTTAACGTTTCTTCATCCTAATTTCATCTCTAATTCATAACAATGGGGCATAATAATTAAGGTACACCCGGGGGTTTCGTAATTTGATCCCGCTTTCCTCTGTGTGACATGGTGCAACCAGGTGACGTCGAAACGAACCCATCGCCCCCGACTTCACTGCGGAAACACAATTTTGTGATAATTTTGTTACCTACGTATTTTTGGGAGCTTTTACGATCATGCCTTTCGCATCAAAACGATTCGCCCCGATCTTTGGCGTCGTCACACTCCTCATCTTAGTTGTCCTCGCCGGCTCAGCATTATCTAACTCAAAACGACCACCAAATATTGGGCCAGCCGCCGCATCCGTTGCGCTTTCCGAACCCTCCGAACCCCAAGCAAACGCCGAAGCAGCATCTGTTGCCGAACCCACCAGCGCCAGCGCCACCCCCACCCCAGCAGCTCCCGAAACCCAGCAACCCACAGCAACCAACAATGGTGGTGGCGCCGCAGCTCCCGCCGCACCC
>CAJZGD010000223.1 GCA_915275065.1 uncultured Corynebacterium sp.
CACACCATCATGGAAGGCTCACCCCAACGCATTACTATCACTGATGCTAATAGCGGAATTGGTGGTGTCTGCACTACACTGTTTCGGTCACACGATCACGTGGGATATACCCAAAATACAGGTGTCGCCAATACTCACCGGGCCACAGAATGGTCCCGACAGGACGTCGACAAGCATGAACCGGTAGCTACATTGGTACATTGTGTTGGTGTCATGGAACCAAACTCTGCTACTAATCCGCAAAACACCAGGAATATGACCATCAATTAGGGGGTATGGTGAACATATGTTTGTTGTCGCACGGCATATGCAGGAGCGATAAGCGGGGCGGATTATCGTTGTTTCGCCAAGTTCGACAGACATACCATGTTGCGGGAAACGCAGCAATCAGATTTGGATCAGCGAGCGCACTGCAGAAATCTGACTACAAAGACTCATCCAACCTGCGGATTATCGACACTGCCCCTTCGAACAAAACTCACCCACCATTCAAGGAACATAATGGCTATGTCCCCACCGCCCACAAACCGGGCATCACGCCAACAGCTTGCCCTACAACACACAGCATTATTGGTTCATGATATGCAGGAATATTTCATTACCGCCTATGATCATAATGTGAATCCCATGCACGCAGCTTTATCGAATATTCAATCGAGTATTTCATCCGCCAATTCGCACGGCCTGGTGAGAAACACCACAGAGGTGCTCAGTGCATAGTTTTATCTTCACCGAATCCGGTTTCACCCTCACCGCGTATGGAATAGCACAAGAATTCGACCAGGTTTCTGATGCGAACGAGTATTTGCATGATGAGCTTTCGTTGATAGTGGGAGCGTTGCCATTTCACCGCACCGACACACCTCGGCTGTTTGCCCCACGGGAATACCGATTCTCGTCAGAAATGGTGGCGCTGGAATCACCGGACACACTACCCACGGTCACAAGCGTAGATTTCCTCCCACCAATGGCGGTGCACCAAGAACATATCAAGCGGTGTATCGCAGAGATCCAAGCTGGCACCCTGGATAAGCTGGTGCTTTCCAGGGCGGAACGGTTTCATCTCACCGGGCAGGTAGACCCCGAGGCTGTGCTGGCTGGTTATATGGCGAGCGCCGGCACAGGTTTCGGATACCTGGTAGAGCTGGCAGATGGCAAGTTCTTTATCGGCCCCAGCCCCGAGGTCTTGGTAAAGAAACGCGGCCGAGAGATCTCATCATTTCCGCTGGCTGGGACGGCTATGCGCAGCACAGACCCGGAGTTGGATCAGGCGATCGCGGCCAATTTGCAGGCATCGGAAAAAGACCTGCACGAGCATGCGTTTGTGACCGCGGGTATCAGGGAAGCACTCGCACCCTTATGTACGCAGCTAGAGATTCCAGAGATTCCGCTGGTGATGCACACCGCTCACACTTGGCATTTAGGCACCCCCATCAGGGGTATTCTGCGGCCAGATGTAGACATGTCGGCCCTGGACTTGGCACAGCTCCTCCACCCAACGGCGGCGGTCAATGGGCACCCAACACAGATTGCCGCGGAGCTTTTGGCCGAGCGGGAACCGGATCGTGGTTTCTATTCCGGCGCGGTGGGGTGGGCTAATGGCCGGGGCGATGGCGAATGGCGGGTGGGGATCCGCAGCGCGCTCATCAGTGGGAATACGGTGACCGCCTATGCCGGCGGCGGGATTGTCGCAGACTCCGTGGCGGCGGATGAGTTACAGGAAACGCATGCGAAATTGGGCCCCATCCGGTCTGCACTGGGCATGCCGTAAGGATTGCCTCATTTGCGAACACGTTGTCGGTTCTATGAGTTTTCGCAGATGGCATTAGCGAAGTAATTGGCGGTTGGCACAGCAGTTCGCAAGACCGCTACCAAGTGAATACAGCGCAGCATTGATGCCGAACACATGATCGTTTGAGCTGCTCATCCGGCAATAGTGTGGCGGCAATGCCAGGCTCCTTAGAACCACACTGGATGATGGGCAGGATCATCACGCTGACCGTGATCTGGGTGAACAGACCTGTCACACGTCCGTATCATCGGTGCTCCCACAACGTAGTGATGGGTAAAAGATACTGCCAGTCGCGGTAGCGTCGTGAGTACATTCCGGTATGCAGAATGACACCGGCAATCACCTGGTCACCCAGCGATTGTCGTAGGCGTTCCATGGTGGCAAATTCCTCGATGGTGGGTTGGGTGTTGGTGGTGACGTCGATGAGGACGACCCGGCCGTCGACAAGCTCAATTACGACACCAATGGTGGCACCATCGCGGGTGCGAAAATGCCTCAGCCGAAACGATGTTGTGCTCCAGGTTTGCTGCGCAACGAGTTGTTGGACAACAAACTGCTCTAATAGTTGACGAAAATATGTTCTACTGCGTGATATGTCGATCTCACCGGCACTGAAACCCACATTTTGGGCGCTAAGCCCGGTGTCAAGCAGAAGGCTTTTAGAGGCACTTACCGAACGTTTATTCGCAACACTATGCCAGCCGGGGAGGTCGATAATGACGTGGGCAGTCCGCAGGGTAGTCATGGCGACCCGGGCTTCACGTTCGGTAATGCCTAATTCGCGGGAAAGCCGGGCTTGCACGATCTCGGTGACGGGCGTGGTGGCGAGCATGGCTACAACCCGCCGGAGCACGTCGTTCCGCAACCTAGTACACAGGTTACGGGTGTAGTTTCGGCACCAGCGGGCCTGGCTTTTTGTAGTGGCGCACCCCAGGGCCACGGGCATGCCGCCACGGATCACCCGTAGCGTCACGGCCTGCCTATTGATGTAGCTTCTAGGCGGGTATTCCACCGGTGGCCGAGCAATGATCCAGGTGACAAAGTCTTCCGGTGTGGCGTGCTCGTCGATTTCGCCCTGGCTGAGTGGCTGAACCGTCACGTGACCAATATCCGCATCATGGTCGACGCCGCAACCAGCGGAATCAACCACGAGGAACCGCCCATCCCAACCGCCGAATTCCGCCAGGTCACATATATGGTCCAGCAGTTCGGGAGCGTAGTGGATACCATCAATTACCAGTAGCTTCCCGGGGGCCTGCCGGACGAATGCGGCCGGCTCCTGGTAGGCGAACGCATAAGGGTCGGGGTCATCAAGGTCGACGAAGACTCCACCAACTTTATCCACCAGGTCGCGGGCGATAACGCTTTTGCCCACCTGTGGGGCGCCGTGGAGTGCCACCACCGGGAAATGTGTGAGTAGGTTTTGGATTTCTTGGGTGGCGAAACGTGGTTTTATTGGCATAATCCCCAGGGTACTAGGGCTATGCGCGTACCTTATGGGAGTGATGGGCTATTGGCAAGTAGCACACAATGGCAAGTGGAATTGCGGCAAAGTCGATTAGTGACAAGTCGACACCGATCAACAGGCTACGTTAAGGTAGTTCCCCATAAGCCATAGGGTTTTCCATAGAAATAAGTGGCCTGAAACTTAGGGGCAGCCACAGTTTTGTATGACGAATTAAAGATTTTGTATAAAATATCCTTGATTTTATAAATATTTGATATAGCTAGCGACATTGCTTTGGCCCTGGCGGGTGTCGGCATTATTTTTTAGGGGAAATACTTTAAGTCATGCCCGTTCATTTTGATTGGCGGAGCTTACAACAATATGCCCTGCCAGCATTGGGGATTGTGTCCTTGTTGGATGTCGGCGATCATTCCAGTTGCCGATGAGTTGGGTTTAGGCAGCAACTCATCCTCAAAGAAAGACAGCACAGACGCCAATGCTATTTTCAAAGTTATAATACCGACACAGACTGCTGCATCTTTGTGACAGCCTTCCAACAATAAACCCACACTGATAAAGTTAGGTATAGCAACCAAGGCTGGATGTATTAAATGAAGGTAAATCTGGTGTAACACAGCAACAGTTGTTTTCACCCACAATCTAGTCAAAGATGGCTTCTTAGACACCACAGAAGTATCCATGGTTACCCTCAGAGACTGCGCACTAGAACAAAAGTCGTGACCCCCAAACCTGATTCTCAATCACCAACACTAAGCTCTAACACCACCAACTCCGCCAGTAGCAATAGTGATGATACTGTGCCGGGGTGGGCTTTGCATAGTGGCATT